>CABRWN010000076.1 GCA_902474645.1 uncultured Collinsella sp. | reverse complement strand
CAAGCTTTCCGCCCGCCGTGCGAGCGAGGCCGACCCGTGGACGCCGGTGGTGAAGCTCTCCGAGCAGCCCTACAAGCGCACAATTCCCGGCGTTCAGCGCGTACGACGCTATTACGACGGTTTTGGCGGCCCGGTTTGCGACATGATCTACGACGAGGACCATCTGGCGGGGGAGGGCGCCGCGCGCGGCAATACCCTCGTGGCCGTGAATGATGCCGCCCTGGTGACCGACGTGTCCGAACTTGAGTATTGCGAGCTGCTGATGCCGATCGTGCGCGATGGCAGTGCAGTGGCTCCGCGTGAGAGCATCCAGGACGCGCGCGAGCGCTGTGCTTGGGCGCTTGATCATCTGGACGCAGCTTTCAAGCGCTTCCTGTACCCGCAGACCTATGTTGTGGGCATGGAGCAGGGCCTGGCTCAGGTGCGCGACGAGCTCGTGCGCAAGAACATGGCCGCGGCTTCTGCCTTTCCCTGGGCTCACTAATTCCTTGGGCGGTAGGGGCGAGTCACGCTCCCTTGGCCGCCAGTTCGGCCGTTCGCTGAACAGTTGATTGGTTTGACGTATGACGACTTCTTATAAAACGATGGTGGTAAAGATCGGTTCGTCCACGGTGGTGGGTGCCGATGGCAAGGTCAACCGCGCCTTTATCGGCGGGCTTGCCGATCAGGCCGCAGCCCTGCGCAAGCTCGGCTGGCGTCTGGTCGTGGTGAGCTCGGGCGCTATCGCCTGTGGCTATCCCGTGCTGGGCTTCGACCGCAAGCCGGTCGGCGACCTGCCGAGCCTGCAGGCCTGTGCCTCGGCCGGTCAGTGCATCATCTCGTCGGCCTACGACGAGGAGTTTCATGCGCGCGACCTGCTCACCTCGCTCGTGCTGCTCACGCGCCACGATACGGCCCGCCGCACGTCCTACCTGCACGCGCGCGACGCCCTGCTGCGCCTCGTGGAGCTTGGCGTGGTGCCGGTCGTCAACGAGAACGATACCGTTACCGTCGATGAGATCAAGTTTGGCGACAACGACACGCTGGCGGCGCTTGTAAGCTGCCTGGTCTCTGCCGATCTGTGCGTGACGCTCTCGGACATCGATGGGCTCTATACCGCCAATCCGCACGAGGACCCCACGGCCGAGTTTGTCCCGGTCGTGCATAAGATCGATGCCAAGATCATCGCCTCGGCGGGCGATTCTTCCACATCGGTGGGCACGGGCGGCATGATCACCAAGATCCGCGCGAGCCGCATTCTGATGACGGCGGGCATTCAGAGCGTGATTTGCTCGGGCGAGGAGCCCGATGCACTCGTGCGCCTCGCCCGCGACGAGAGCGTGGGCACGCTGTTCGACCCGCCGGCGGAGCGCCTGGACATTGCGCCTCGCAAGCTGTGGATCGCGCTGGGCGACAAGGCGCATGGCTCGGTGACGGTCGATGATGGTGCTGCGAAGGCGCTGGTCAGCCGTGGTTCTTCCTTGCTTGCGGTGGGTATTCGCGAGGTCGATGGCGCTTTTGCCGAGGGCGATGTGCTCGACGTGTGCGACCCGAGCGGTATGGTCGTCGCCCGCGGTATCGCCGAGGCCGATTCGGACGTGCTGGAACTTGCGGCAGGACGCCGCCAGGACCAGATCGCCAGCAACCGCTTGCTGGCAGACCTGGCCGAGAAGCCCGCGATACACAGGGATAACTTGATCGTATTTGCCTAACCAATTGACGCTGCAAACGCCCCTAAGCGGCAATCTGACGTTCAATCGTCGGGCATGACCAAAAGGTCAATGCCCTTCTCTTTCACGTCACCTTGCTCGCTTAGGGGCGTTTTCGCTTTCCGTCCTCTACCTGCAATGTTGCTGTTCTCGGCACTTGGGGACATTCCTTTTGTGCCGGCACCTGGGGACGTTCCTATTGTGCTGGCAGTTGGGGACACTCCTTTGCTAGAAGATCTGGCGTAGGTCTCCGCGGTTGAGGGCCTCGTCGAAGAGGTGCTTGAATACCACGCTGCCGTGCAGGCCGTCGTGCTCGAACTCGTTGGTCACCCAGGCGTGCGAGTTGCCCACGCGGCTGAGCGTATCGAGCTGCAGGCCCGAATCGACGTACATGTCGTCGAAATACACCGCGGCCTGGAGCGGCACCTCGTTGCAGGCCAGGCGCTGCGGGTCGTAGATCTTGTCCCAGCTGGTGTCTTCCATCAGCAGGTCCATGGCGGGCTTAAACGGCTTAAGCTCGGGCATCTGCTCGAACATCCACGGGAACATGGCCTCGCCGGTAAACATGAGCGGGCGCGCGAGCGTGTCGAACTCGGCGCGGTGAGCCTTCTCTTCAGCCGCGGCCCAGCGAATGGGCATGGTGTCGCCGTCGGCGTAGATGAACTCCTGCAGTGTCCAGTATAGCGGATTCGTGCGCGTGTTGGTGCGCTCGAAGACGCGCATCAAAAAGCTGTCAGATACCGAGGCGCCGCAGGTCAGCGTGCCGTCGCCGTCAACAAACGCGTGATCGATAATCCAATGCATGCGCTCAAAGCTCGGCTTCATGCCAAAATCGCTGCCCATGAGCTGTAGGCGCTCGACCGTCATCGGCGAGCCGGCGAGTGGCACGGGCTTCTGGGCCTCGAGCGTATCGGCCAGGGCCGCCACGCGTTCGACGTCGGCGGGGTAGCGGTTGTAATACTGCTGAGTTTTAGCTGCCATGCGCGGGAAGGTGTGCGCGTAGACCTCGCTGGCGCTCCCCGGCACGTGCGGAATGCCGCCGCAGGTAAAGCTTGCCGCCACGCCTTCGGGGAAGAGCGACAGATAGCTCAACGTCAAAAAACCGCCGTAGCTCTGGCCGAGCGTGATCCACGGCTTGCCGCCAAAGCCCACTAGGCGCAGGTACTCAAAATCGCGCACGATGGAGCTGGCGAGGTGGCGCTTGAGGAAGTCCGCCTGTGAGCGGGCCGCATTGGCGCCTGCTGCCTCGGCGCGATCGCCCAAGGCGGCAATCGTGCGTCCGTCCACGCAGCTGCTGCGTCCGGTGCCGCGCTGGTCGGGAAGGACCACGCGGAAATGCTTGACGGCCTCCTCGATCCAGCCGTCGCTTGTGGGCGACAGCGGACGCGGGCTCTCGCCGCCGGGGCCGCCCTGCAAAAACAGGAGCAGCGGCAGATCGTCGTTGATGCGGTCGGGTGCGCAAACCACGCGGTAGAAGAGCTTGATGCTCTCGGGCGCGCCGGCGATTGGTGCCGGCATGGCGCCGCGGCGCATGGTACTGCCGACGGCCAGGAGCATCGGCTCCAGGCCGCGCCAGTCAAGGGGGACGTCGATGCTGTGGTCCTCGACGTAAAGGCCGGGGACGTGGTACGAAGTGATGAGGGCCATGTGAGTCTTCCGTTCGTTGCGGTGTTTCGGGTTGACCAATTCTACCGCCGCGGGCGAGGCCATGCGCAAATCGGCTACCATGGTTGCAAACTTCTAGGAGAAAGGGCCGCCCATGTCGGTCGATATAGTCACGTATGTCCACGATCTTGCCGTTGCCGCCAAGGCAGCGTCGGCCTCGCTTGCCACGGCGAGCGATGAACAGCGCCAGGAGGCCGTGCGCGCCATGGCCGCAGCACTGTGCAACGGTGTCGACTCCATCGTCGCCGCCAACGAGCTCGATATGTCCGCCGCGCGCGATGCGGGTACCTCGGCCGGACTGCTCGATCGTCTGCTGCTGACGCCCGAGCGCGTCGAGGGCATGGCCGCCGGCCTGGAAAAGCTCGCCGAGCTGCCCGATCCCGTGGGCCGCGTGCTCGACCACCGCGTGCTTGCAAGCGGCGTGGACCTGACCCGCGTGAGCGTGCCGTTGGGCCTGGTCGCCATGGTCTACGAGGCGCGCCCCAACGTGACGGCCGACGCCGCGGGCATCTGCATCCGCACCGGCAACGCCTGCATTCTGCGCGGCGGCTCGCTGGCCTATCACTCGTGTGCCATGATCGCCGAGCTGCTGGCCGATGCGCTCGAGGCCAAGGGCTTCCCGCGCGAGGCCGTGTCGATGATCGAGTCCACCGACCGCGAGGCCACTGGCGAGCTCATGAAGCTCCGCGGTATTGTCGACGTGCTCATTCCGCGCGGCGGTGCAGGCCTGATCCAGCGCTGCGTGCGCGAGTCGCTTGTGCCGGTGATCGAGACGGGCACGGGCAACTGTCACATCTACGTGCATGAATCCGCCGACTTTGATAAGGCGCTCAACATTATCGTCAATGCCAAGACCCAGCGCGTAGGCGTGTGCAATGCCGCCGAGTCGCTGCTGGTCGACCGTGCTGTGGCCGATGCGTTTTTGCCCGCGGTCGTGGCCGTGCTGCATGACCACGGCGTGCTCATTCACGGCGACGAGGCAACCTGCGCCGCATGCGCCGATGCCGGGCTTGCCGAGGGCGACAACTACGTCGCCGCGACTGAGGAGGACTGGGGTCGCGAGTACCTGGCGCTCGAGATGAGCGTGAAGGTCGTGGCAAGCGAGGACGAGGCCATCGCACACATCAACCGCTACGGCACGATGCACTCCGAGGCCATCGTTGCCGAGGACACGGATGCTTGCGAGCGCTTCCTGGATGCGGTCGATGCCTCGGCCGTGTACGCCAACGCCAGCACGCGCTTCACCGACGGCGGCGAGTTTGGCCTGGGCGCCGAGATCGGCATCTCGACCCAAAAGCTCCACGCCCGCGGCCCCTTCGCCGCCGAGGCCCTCACCACTTACAAATACAAGCTCCGAGGCACCGGCCAGGTCCGCCCCTAACGCCCGTGCAAACAAAAACCACCACAAAGGTGCCTGTCCCCTTTGTGGTGGTTTTAGGTGGCGTGGGCGATTAAACCTGGAAGGTATCGCGGTCGGGGGCGAAGGACTGCATGGCCGCGATGGTGCGGTCAAAGAGCTCGGGGAGCTCCCAGCCCAACATCTCGGCGCCCTGCGAAATCACGTCGCGCGAGCAGCCGGCGGCAAAGCGCTTGTCCTTGAACTTCTTCTTGAGCGACTTGGTCGTAAAGTCCATAACGCTCTTGCTCGGGCGCATGATGACTGCAGCGCCGATCAGGCCGGTGAGCTCATCGCAGGCATACAGGATCTTTTCCATCTGCAGCTCGGGCTTGGGCAGTGAGGTGTTGAAGTCGGAGGTGTGCGTCTGGATGGCGCGAATGAGCTCGGGAGACGCACCTTCGCCCTCAAGAATCTCGGCAGCATAGATGGTGTGGTTCATGGGGTCGTCCTCATGCTCCTCCCAATCCAGGTCGTGCAGCAGACCGACGATGCCCTAAAACTCCTCGTTCTCGGGGTCGAACTCGTGCGCAAAGTAGCGCATAGTGCCCTCGACCGTCTCGCCATGGGTGATGTGGAACGGGTCCTTGTTGTGCTCGTTGAGCAGTTCGAACGCGCGGTCGCGGGTGATTCCGGCGGTAAGCGGCTCTGCCATAGGAGACTCCTTGTGCTCGTGGGTATCGATAAGAATGAATACTACTAGAACAAGAAAACCACCACAAAGGTGCCTGTTCCCTTTGTGGTGGTTTTTGGCGCGGATTGGTTAGTTGAGGGCGGCTTGGGCTAGGCGGGCTTCGGCGGCCTCCTCGGTGACGCCCAAGGCCACAGCGAACTCCTCGATGGAGCGGCGCTTGGCTTCCTTGAGTACGCGCATGTA
Organism: uncultured Collinsella sp.; assembly: GCA_902474645.1. GTDB lineage: Bacteria > Actinomycetota > Coriobacteriia > Coriobacteriales > Coriobacteriaceae > Collinsella. Next base: position 3,809 of record CABRWN010000076.1, on the reverse strand, counting down.
GTAGGAGCTGGGTTTTTTATCAGCTTCCTCGGCCTGGCGAATGCGGTGCATCATGGTCTTTGCCACGCGGACCGTCTCGGGCGCGCCCAGCTTGAGCTGCTGCTTAAAGTGCGTCTCCTCAAGCGAGCTGTTGCGCTCGGTAAAGGTGTCGCACTCCAGCTCGTTATAGTGGCTCAGCAGGTGCTCGGCATCTTGCTGCGAGATGGCGGCGTGCAAACGGTCGGCCTGCGCCACGGGGTACATGAGGATCGTCTGCGCATGTCCCTGCTTGGTCTCGAGCAGTAGCATGGGCTGCGGTGTGTCGTCCCTAAAACCGACGACGGTGCAGACTCCCTGACCCGGATGAATGACGTGTTGACCGATTGAGAACATGCTACCTCCAACTTATACGAATTTACGTATGTCTAGAATAACACGCTGACGTGCGCAAACCCTTACTTTATGCAGGAAAAGCACACAACTCTGATAGGTAAGAGTATTCGATAACAGACGCAGCTCATTCACACCTTTATGCATTTTCAACGCTTGCATAATCTGCAGGCAGACCGGCATCTTTGAGTGACTCCATACAAGCTGTAGTCAATTTTGTGCATATGCAATATCGATTGGCTTTACCCTGCGACAGTGCCCGTCGCTTGTGATAGAGTGCTACAAACTCTGGCTTTTGCCCTACGAGTGATCAAGAGCTCGGGGGCTTTAACACAAGGAGGATCTATGCCCGAGAAGATTGAAGAGCTGGTACGCGCTGCGCTTGCTGCGGCCCAGGAGGCCGGCGACCTTTCCGCATTTGAACTTGACGATTGCGCTATCGAGCGACCGGCTGACACTTCTCATGGCGAGTGGACCTCTACCATGGCCCTGAAGTCCGCCAAGCTGGCCCACTGCGCCCCGCGCAAGATCGCCGAGGCCATCGTTGCCCATATGCCCGAGGACCCCGCGATCGAGAAGGTCGAGATCGCAGGCCCCGGCTTCATCAACTTCTACCTTTCCGTTGCCGTCAAGAATGCCATCTTTGGCGAGGCTCGCGAGAAGGGCATGGACTTCGCTAAGTCCAACGTCGGTGGTGGCCTGAAGACCCAGGTCGAGTTCGTTTCCGCCAACCCCGTCGGCCCCATGCACATTGGCCACGGCCGCTGGGCCGCGCTGGGCGACTCGCTCTGCCGCGTCATGGACCACGCCGGTTACGACATCCAGCGTGAGTTCTACATCAACGACCACGGCTCTCAGATGAACACCTTCGGCAACTCCATCAGCACGCGCTATATGCAGCTTGCCGACATCATCGCCAAGCAGGGCGTGGATATCGACGAGGCTCACAAGCTTCTGATCGCCGACCGCGACGCCTTTGTTGCCGACGAGGGCGACGAGCACCCCGAGACCCATCCGTATCAGGACAACTTTGCCGAGACTCTGGGCAAGGACTCCTACGGCGGCGACTACATCATCGACGAGGCTGCCGAGTTCTGGCGCACCGACGGCGATAAGTGGGTCAACGCCGATCCGCAGGAGCGCATGGAGAGCTTCCGCGAGCGCGGCTACGTAAAGATGGTCGACAACATGCGCGACCTTTGCCACGCCGTTAACTGCGACTTCGATCGTTGGTTCTCCGAGCGCTCCCTGTACGTGAAGGACACCGAGGGCGAGACCGCCGGCACCTCCGCCGTCGACCGCGCTTTTGAGAAGCTCGACAAGATGGGCTACCTCTACACCAAGGACGGCGCTCTGTGGTTCCGTTCCACCGATCTGGGCGACGACAAGGACCGCGTGCTGATCAAGTCCGACGGCGAGTACACCTACTTTGCCTCCGACGTCGCCTATCACTGGGATAAGTTCCAGCGCGTCGACCACGTCATCGACATCTGGGGCGCCGACCACCACGGCTACATCGAGCGCGTCCGCTGCGTCTGCGATGCCTTGGGTTACCCCGGCAAGTTCGAGGTTCTGCTGGGCCAGCTCGTCAACCTGCTGCGTAACGGCAAGCCCGTCCGTATGTCCAAGCGTAAGGGCACCATGGTGACCCTGCAGGAGCTCGTCGACGAGGTCGGCTCCGATGCCGCTCGCTACACGCTCATCTCCAAGAGCTCTAACCAGATGGTCGACTTCGACATCGAGGCCGTTAAGAAGCGCGACAACTCCAACCCGGTGTACTACGTGCAGTACGCTCACGCTCGCGTGTGCTCCATTCTGCGCCGTGCCGCTGACGTTACGCCCGAGCAGGCTGACGAGATGGGCATGAAGGCCGTCGCCGCCAAGGCCATCGGTGAGAACGTCGATTACTCGCTGCTGACCGACCCGACCGAGCTTGCCCTTTCGCGTAAGCTCAACGAGCTCACCGACCTCATCGCCAGCTGCGCTCGCGACCGCGCTCCGTTCCGTCTGACGCACTTTGCCGAGGAGCTCGCCGGCGACTTCCACAGCTTCTACGCTGCCTGTCAGGTGCTGCCGAGCGAGGGCCGTCCCGTCGACCCCGAGCTTTCGCGCGCCCGTCTGGCCGCTTGCGATGCCGTCCGCGTGACGCTCGCCCTGGTGCTCACCCTCGTTGGCGTTTCCGCACCCGAGCAGATGTAATCTGTGAGTCATTTGACCGTGTAGGTTCGGCTTTGCTGAGCCCTATAAGCCCGATCTCCATGCGGAGGTCGGGCTTTTTGCATAAACGCCGGCGTGTTGACGAATTTGGAACTGCTGGAAATACGAAACTATGCCGGTTTACTACGATGAATTGAGATATTCCAACCACGCCGGCTTTTCATTAAAAAGTGCAAGGCATCTACCTGCGGTTTTAGTTCAACAAGTTTCGGAGTGGTCGCGGTTGAGCGATCCATCGTAGTAAACCGGCATAGTTTTGGCGGAGGCGGTCTGATTTGTGAGTGGTAAACCAAAGAGTGTCCTTTTTGAATAGTCGTTTAAGAACGTCCCCAATGGCTAAGTTGCAGGTGGCGGCGGTTGTGTTACACTAACGCTGCGTAATTGACGCAATCATCTCGATACAGATCAATGAAGTCCGTCGTTTTGAACGGAACTAGACTGTTTAGCCGCCCTGAAGGTTTATGCAGGGAGCATGTGATCACAGGGCTTGAAAAGAAAGTTGAGCAAACACTGTGTCTGATCAACAGCAAGAAAACGAAATAACGACGACGCAAGCCGCTCCCGCTGCACCGGTTGCGTCGGACCAGGTCGCGGCGCCCGCGCAAACCTCGGCTCCTGAGACGCCTAAGGCTGCAACGGCTGAGAAGGCCGTGCCTGCAACTGGTGAGGAGGCTGCTCCGGCAAAGCCCAAGCGTACGCGCCGCACGACCAAGCCTGCTGCTGACGGCGAGGAGGTCACCAAGCCCAAGCGCCGTACCACGCGCACGACGCGCGCCAAGCGCACCGTTGCAGCTGACTCCTCGGCGCCGATTTCCGATGAGGTTGCGCAGGCACGTGCGTTGGCGCAGATTAGCGAGGCTCAGGTGGTGCGCGCCCGCCGTCGTGCTGCCGAGCGCGAGGCCGCGGCTCTGACCGAGCTTGCAGCTCCGTCTGTGCCCGAGGCCCCTGCCGCCGACCAGCCGACCGAGAAGCCGGTACCGCGCACACGCCGTCGCACGGCTGCTAAGGCCGAGCAGGTTGCTGAGCAGGTAACCCCCGAGCTCGCTGAGGCTTCGGTCCGTTCCACGGCAGGGGGGGGCGCATCGCCTGCTGAGCCCGCTGCGCCTGTCGAGGCCAGCGAAGTTCCCGTTGTCGATCCGGCTTTGCGCCCGCACCGTCGCGGTCGCAAGCCCAAGGCCTTCGTCGAGGCAGAGAAGGCCGCAGCCGCAGCCGCAGCCGCTCGG
>CABRWN010000075.1 GCA_902474645.1 uncultured Collinsella sp. | reverse complement strand
CCCCTGCCCTGATTGCGGTGGCAGCGGTCGTACTCGCGTAACCTCCGAGCAGACGATTGAGTTTCCTGCCGGCACGCACGATGGCGATGAGGTCCGCATTAGCGGCATGGGTCATGCTGGCACCAACGGTGCCGCGGGCGGCGACCTGGTCGGCCGCGCCCATGTTGAGGCCGAGCGCTTGGAAGGCAAAGCTCGTACCGGTTTTTACCTGATGGGCATCGTGGCGCCGTTTTTGGTGCTGTCGGCCATTTCGGGCGTGTTCTCGGCCTTTGCCGTGATGTGCTTTATTCCGTTTACCATGGGCCTATTTATGGTGCTTTCGGACGGTGTGCTTCATCGTAGCCTGCTTTGGTGGAAGCGCGGTGCGATGCAGTTTGCCAACGGCTTTGCCAACGGCTTCATGTTCGCGCTCGTGTCGGTTTGGTTCGCGAGCTGCTCGCAACGGGCCATGCTTTCGCCGTACCAAATGCAATAACATTAAACCCTCTGTTTGCGGTCGGCCCAGCCTGGGTATAGGACGCACTGTGACAATAATGAAAGTCAGAAGGATTCGGTCGTGTCGGAAAATAGGGATTACTACGAGGTGCTTGGCGTCGACAGGGATGCCGACGCGCGGACGATTAAGCGTGCGTTTCTAAAGAAGGCCCGTACCGTACATCCGGATGTTTCTGACGACCCCGAGGCCGAGGCTAAGTTCAAGGAGCTTAACGAGGCCTATTCCGTTCTTTCCGACGAGCAGAAGCGTGCTAACTACGACCGTTACGGCACTGCCGACGGCCCTGGTGGTTCGGGCTACGTCGATATCAACGATATCTTTGGTGGCATGGGCATGGACGACTTGTTCTCGTCGTTCTTTGGCGGCGGTGCCGGCGGTGGCACCCGCAGCCGTCGTGAGCGTCGTCGCGGACGTGACATGGCCATCTCGCTTTCGGTGACGCTCGAGGAGGCGGCGCTCGGCTGCAAAAAGACGATCAGCTATGACCGCCTTGCTCCTTGCGAGGACTGCAACGGCACCGGTAGGGCAGAGGGCGCACAGGAAAAGCAGTGCGGCCGCTGCCACGGTACGGGCTACGTCACGACGGTTCAGCGTTCGTTCCTTGGCCAGGTTCAGTCCTCTTCGCCTTGCCCCGACTGCCATGGCGAGGGCACGGTCATCGACCATCCCTGCGAGACCTGCGACGGTCAGGGCCGCACGCCTTCGCACGAAAAGATCGACATCGATATTCCCGCCGGCGTTTCGACCGGTCGCCAGCTGCGTGTGAGCGGTTTTGGCGAGGCCGGCCTTCGCGGCGAGCCTTCGGGCGACCTGATTGTCAACGTGCGCGTTGCCGACCACGAGCGCTTTAAGCGCAACGGCGACGACCTGTACCTGGTGAGCGATATCTCGATTGCGCAGGCTGCGCTCGGCTGCGAGATCGAGGTCGAGGGCATTATGCCCGACGAGGTCGTTAAGGTGACGGTTCCCGCCGGCGCCCAGTACGGTGACACCGTGAGCGTCAATAATTACGGCATGCCACGCATTGGCGGTGGCGGTTCGCGTGGCCGCCTGATCGTGCAACTGCGCGTGGTCGTTCCCACCAATCTTTCCAATAAGCAGCGCGAGCTGCTTCGCGCCTTTGCCGACGAGATGGGCGATGACGTCGCATCCGGTAAGAAGTCGGTGACCGACCGTATCAAGAGTGCCCTCGACGACATCCTCGATTAAGGAGCCCGCGTGCTCGCACCCCATATTTCCGTCGTCAACCTCGGCTGCCGTGTCAACCGGGTTGAGTCCGACCGTATCACTGCCGATCTTATGCGCCTGGGCTTTGCGATGGTGGAGCCACAGGACGCTGATCTGATCGTTATCAATACCTGTGCCGTGACGGGAGAGGCCGAGGCCAAGACCCGTAAGGCCGTCCGTCATGCGCTGGCCCATCCAAATGAGCCCTATGTGGTCGTGACCGGATGCGTGGTCAATTTGCATCCCGAGGAGCTGTTGGAACTTTCGGATCGCGTGATCGCCGAGCCGTCCAAGATCGATGTTGCCGAACGTGTCTGTGAGGTGCTGGGCGTTGAGTCCGATAGCGTTCCCGCCTGCAGCGATGGCGAGGTGGTCGATGCGCTCGGCCGCTCTCGCCTGGGCGTGAAGATTCAGGACGGCTGCAACCATCGCTGCACCTATTGCATTGTGTGGAAGGCACGCGGCCCCGAGCGCTCCGTGCCCGTCGAGTCCGTGCTCGAGCAAGTTCGCGAGGCCCAGGAGGCCGGCGTGCCCGAGGTGGTGCTGACCGGTGTGAACCTGGGTGCCTACGATGGCAAGAGCGCGACAGACGAACACGTTGAGATCGATGAGCTTCTCGAGGCCATCATGGAGCGCACGTCTATCCCTCATGTGCGCATTTCCTCGGTCGAGCCCATGGATATCTCTGAGCGCCTGCTTAAGGTTATGGCACGCTATCCGCAGCGTATCGCCCCGTTTTTGCACCTGCCTGTGCAGTCCGGCTGCACGGCGACCCTGCATCGCATGGGCCGTCCCTATAGCGCCGAGGCCTTTGAGGACACGGTGCGTATGATTCGCGCCAACTTGCCCCAGGTGTCCCTTTCGTGCGATGTCATCGTCGGTTTTCCTGGCGAGACGGACGAGGAGTTCGAGGAGTCGCTGGCGCTGTGTCGCCGTGTGGGTTTCTCGCGTATGCACGTGTTCCGTTACAGCAAGCGTCCCGGCACCCTTGCCGCCGATATGCCTGATCAGGTACCGCCCGAGGTCATGGCCGAGCGCAGCCGCCGTATGCGGGCCGCTGCACAGGAGCTCGCTATTGCCGACGCTCGTCGTCGCGTGGGCACGGTCGAGCGTGCCGTGCTCGAGTATGGTGACAACCTGACGCTCGGCTCGTTCCATCATGCCCGTCTTGACGATACCTGTGGACTCACAGCCCCGTGCCTGCTCGATGTTGCTATCATCGGAGTCGATGATTCCGGCTTGGTCCATGCGCGCAGGGAGGTTCATGGAAGCCTCGAAGATTAGACTTACCGTTCCCGAGGGTATCGACCCCTCGCGCGTTTTGGGCGCCGGCGACGGCGTCCTTCGTGCACTCGAGAACTTGGTGCGCGCCCATGTGGTCGCCCGTGGCGATAGCATCGCCGTGAGCGGTGACCCGGATGAGGTCGAACTCGTGGCGCGTTTTTTCGAACATGCCTTTCGTGAGGCTGCTGCCGGGCGCACGCTTTCTGCCGACGATGTCTCGCGCTGTCTGGCCGTTCTGCGCGACGGTGAGCACGAGGCTACGTCGCTTCGCGATGACGTGCTGCTTTCGTATCGCGGTCGTGCCATTCGCCCCAAAACGCTCGGCCAAAAGCGCTATGTGGATGCCATTCGCTCGCATACCATCACCTTTGGCTTGGGTCCTGCCGGCACCGGTAAGACTTATCTGGCCATGGCGCTCGCCGTTGCCGCGCTCAAGCGCCACGAGGTGGGCCGTCTGATCTTGACGCGTCCGGTTGTCGAGGCGGGGGAGAACCTGGGCTTTTTGCCCGGTACCCTCGAGGAAAAGATCGATCCCTACATGCGTCCGCTCTACGACGCCCTTTTTGACATGATGGATCGCGAGCGCACCGATGAACTCGTGGAGCGCGGCGTGATCGAGATCGCCCCGCTTGCCTATATGCGCGGTCGTACGCTGAGCGATGCCTTCGTGGTGCTCGATGAGGCGCAAAATACCACGTCCGAGCAGATGAAGATGTTCCTGACGCGCTTGGGCTTTAACTCCAAGTTTGTGATTACCGGCGACCTGAGCCAGCGTGACCTGGTGGGTCGTCGTGGTGGCTTGGCGGATGTCGAGAAGATTTTGGGCCGTGTCGACGAAGTCGCATTTTCGCACCTCGAGCGTGCCGACGTGGTGCGCCATGCCCTGGTGGGTCGTATCGTCGAGGCATATGATGCTTATGATGACGTGCGTGAGCAGCGCTCGCGCGACCGAAAGGAGTCCCGTTGAGTGTATTGATCAGCAACGATGCCGAGCTCGATACGCCGCTCGACGCGCAGGAGGTGGAGCACATCTGCGAGGTTGTGCTTGACGCCGAGGGCGTTGAACGTGAAGTCGAGATTTCCCTTTCGTATGTCGACGAGGACGAGATGCACGAGCTCAACCACGAGTGGCGCGGTATCGACCGCACCACCGATGTGCTCTCGTTTGAGTGCGATTCGGCCTTTGACGATGACATTCCCGCCGATGAGACGCTTGAGCTCGGCGATATCATCCTGGCCCCGCAGGTCATTGCCCGTCAGGCCCCCGGCTTTGGCAATAGCCCTGCCGACGAGTGCCGTCTGATGCTCGTGCATGGCATGCTGCACCTGCTAGGGTATGACCACATCGAGGACGACGAGGCCGAGGTCATGGAGGCCCGTGAGGACGCCATTCTGCGCGATTTGGCGCTCGAGCGCGGCGAGGACCCCAAACTGGTCCACGTCGGCCCCATCACCAACCATGCCCACGACTAGGAGCCGTCTATGATTCCCGGATCGAACAAGGACCATCCGTCCTTTTTAAAGTCGTTCTCCTATGCCATGGAGGGCTTCGTCACCGCCGTCAAGACCGAGCGCAACATTAAGGTCATGCTCGTGGCGGGCGTGTGCACCGTCATTGCCGGCTGCATCGTGGGGCTCGACATTGCCGAGTGGGCCACGATTATCATCTGTTGCGGCCTGGTGATTCACGGCGAGCTGTGTAACACCGCCATGGAGGCTATCGTCGACCTAGCGACCCAGGAGTTCCATCCGCTGGCCAAGCGTGCGAAGGACATCGCCGCCGCCTCTGTATACGTTCTTTCCATCACCGCCGCGATTGTGGGCGTGCTGGTATTTGCCCACGCGCTCGGCTTTATTTAGAAAGGGATTCCCATGTCCGACAATATGCAGCCTACCGATGAGATTTTGGACGACGAGTCCCTGGACGAGGCTGAAGGTGCCGAGTCGTTTGACGAGGCCGAGGAGTTCGACCCGTTTGAGGGTATGAGCGACGAGGAACTCGACGCCCTGTGCGACGAGGACGACAACCTCGCGGGCTTTGGCGACGTGGAGCCCGGTTTCCGCAGCGGCTTTGTGGCCCTGGTCGGTCGTCCCAACGCTGGCAAGTCCACGCTGCTTAATGCCTGCTATGGCAAAAAGGTCGCCATCACCTCGCCTGTGGCCCAGACGACCCGCCGCCGCATGCGCGCCGTCGTTAACCGTCCCGGCTACCAGCTGGTCTTTGTCGATACCCCGGGTATCCACAAGCCCAAGGACGGTCTGGGTTCCGAGCTCAACAAGAGTGCGTTGTTCGAGCTGAACGATGTTGACGTCGTCGCGTTTTTGATTGATGCCACCAAACCTATCGGCAGGGGAGACGCTTGGGTTGCCGAGCGCGTCAGATGCGCCCGTTCCAAGAAGGTTCTGGTGCTCACTAAGGCCGATGAGGCCGACCCCGCACAGGTCATGGAGCAGCTTAAGGCTGCCCACGAGCTCATGGAATATGACGATGAGATCGTGACGTCGTCGGTCAAGAACTTCAACGTCGATGCCTTTATCGAGACCGTTGCGCACTTTTTGCCTGAGGGTCCGCGTTGGTTCCCCGAGGACATGGGTACCGACGCTTCCGATGAGACGCTCGTTGCCGAGTTTGTGCGCGAGAAGGTCTTGCGCCGCACCCGTGATGAGATTCCGCACTCCGTTGGCGTGATCTGCGATGCGCTTGAGCAGACCAAGAAGGTGCTGCGCGTGCACGCCACCATTTACGTCGAGCGCGAGGGCCAAAAGGGCATCATCATCGGCAAGGGCGGCGAGATGATCAAGCATATCGGTATCGACGCCCGTCGCGATCTTGAGCGCATCTTTGGCACGCAGGTCTTTTTGGAGCTGGACGTGAAGGTCAAGGCCGGCTGGCGTGACGACGAGGCCCAGATTCGCCGCTTTGGCTATAACGCCGAGGACTAAGGACGCGCGGCGCGCATGGCAGGCTCCCGGACATATCGCACGAAAGTGGTCGTGCTCGATAAGACTAAGCTCAAAGAGACCGACCTGATCTTGACGATGCTTGACGAGCGGGGGCGGCAGGTTCGTGCCGTGGCAAAGGGCGCCCGCAAACCCGGCGGACGCCTGGCTGCGCGCTGCGAGCTGTTCTGTACGGTCGATATGCTGCTCGCACATGGACGGTCACTCGACGTGGTTTCCCAGGCCGAGCTTATGGAGGCGCCGCTCGGCGCTGCGCCCGATTACGAGACGACCTGCGCCGCAAGCGCGATCGCCGAGGTTGCGCGCGTGTGCTCGTTCGAGGACGCCGAGGACCCGTTTACCTTTGCCATCACGCAGCGAGCGCTTGCCCTGGTGGGCAGCGGGCTTGACGCGGCGCATATGGACCTACTTGTGGCGGCATATGTCTTTAAGCTGCTGTCGCACGTTGGCTATCGACCCGATTTTTCGGCCTGTGTGCTGTGCGGAGACCCCATGCTGTCGTATTTTTCAGCCCAGGCGGGCGGTCTCATGTGCGGGTCGTGCGCGTCGAGCGTTCCAGGTGCCGAACTGGTGTCGACCGGTGAGACCGCATGGCTGCGCGCCCTCATGTCCATGACCTTCGATGCGCTCATGGCCGAGCGAATCGACCCGCATACGGCGGCATTCCTGCTCGGGCTTTCGCATGTTTGGGCTGCGACGCACACCGATCAGCGCCTCCGCGCGATGGAATTCATGTTGGGTCGGTGATGATGCGCAGGCGCGGGCTGCTTGTGGTAACATACCGACTTGTTGGTACCTCGACCTTGGTTGTTCGCTCCACCGGCGGCTTCCCAGTCCGAGGCGAATCGAGTCGCCCGTGGGCGACGCAAAACGAAAGGTGAAACAATGACTGTTTCCAAAGAGCGCAAGGCGGAGCTGACTGCCCAGTTCGGTAACACCCCGGTCGACACCGGCAACCCCAAGGTTCAGGTCGCCATCCTGTCCGAGCGCATCAAGGAGCTGACCGAGCACATGAAGTCCCACCAGAAGGACTTCCACACCCGTCGTGGCCTGCTCATGCTCGTCGGCCGTCGTCGTCGTCTTCTCTCCTACATCAAGAAGAACGACATCGTCGAGTACCGTGAGCTCATCAAGGCTCTGGGCATCCGCGACAACATCCAGTAGGATTTGTACATGCTAAGAGCGTCCTGCGCAGCGGGGCGCTCTTTTTGTGTAAGGGCGCGAACAATCACGCTCTGAAGCGTGGCGGGGGCAGGGGGCCCGCGTCACATGAGAAGCCCGCAGACAAGGGGTCTGCGGGGTTAAGGAGAACAATGACACTCGTATCCAAGACCTTTGAGCTGTACGGCAAGACCTACACCTTTGAGTCGGGCGAGCTTGCCAAGCAGGCCACCGGCGCCTGCCTGGTCAAGCAGGGCGACACCACGATGCTCGACACCGTGGTCGTCTCCAAGGAGCGCAAGAACTACGACTTCTTCCCGCTGACCGTCGACTTCAACGAGAAGATGTACGCAGCCGGCCGCATCCCGGGTGGCTACCTCAAGCGTGAGGGCCGTCCCAGCGAGAAGGCCACGCTCACGGCCCGCATGATCGATCGCCCGATTCGCCCGAGCTTCCCGGATGGCTTCCGCAACGAGGTGCACATCGTCGCCACCTCGCTCGTCGCCGACCAGGTCAACCCCTTCGATGTCATCAACGTCATGGGTGCATCCCTGGCCATGACGCTTGGCGGCGTGCCCTTCGAGGGCCCGCTTGCCTGCGTGCGCATCGGCCGTAACGTGGAGACAGGCGAGTTTATCGTCAACCCCACCTACGAGGAGCGCGAGAACTCGGATCTGGACCTGGAGCTGGGCGGATCCGCCGACTTCATCTCGATGGTCGAGGCCGGCGCCGAGGAGATCTCCGAGGACGACATGCTCGCCGCCATGAAGTTTGGCCAGGAGGCCCTTGCCGCTTTCTGCCAGGCTCAGGACGAGTTCGTCGCCGAGTGGGAGCAGGTCAACGGCCCCATCGTCAAGAAGGAGTACCCGCTCGACCAGCCCGTCGAGGAGGTCCAGGAGCGCATCTTCGCCCACTACGACGAGATGGCTGCCGCCCTTCGCGACGCCGACAAGCTCTCCCGTATCGGTAAGGTCGAGGCTCTGAAGGAGTCCATCCGCGCCGAGTTCACCGAGGAGGAGCAGGCCGCTTGGGAGCGCGAGATCCCCGTGGCGCTCAAGAAGCTCGAGAAGAAGGCCATGCGCACCATGGTCGTCGAGACCGGCGAGCGCGTCGACGGCCGTGCCGCCGACGAGATCCGTCCCATCATGGTGAAGGACAACTACCTGCCGCTCGTTCACGGCTCCGGCCTGTTCCAGCGTGGTCAGACCCAGGTGCTCTCGGTTCTTTCGCTCGGCATGCTCAACGAGGGCCAGCGTCTGGATACCATCGAGCCCACCGAGGGCAAGCGCTACATGCATCACTACAACTTCCCGCCGTTCTGCACCGGCGAGACCGGCCGCATGGGCAGCCCCAAGCGCCGCGAGATCGGCCACGGCAATCTGGCCGAGCGCGCTCTGCTTCCGGTGCTCCCCGACGAGAACGAGTTCCCCTACGCCATCCGCGTCGTCTCCGAGGTCATGGAGTCCAACGGCTCCTCTTCGATGGCTTCGACCTGTGGCTCCACGCTCGCCCTTATGGACGGCGGCGTGCCCATTAAGCGCCCGGTCTCCGGTATCGCCATGGGCCTGATCCAGGAGGAGGGCAAGACCGTGGTCCTGTCCGACATCCAGGGTCTCGAGGACTTCCTGGGCGACATGGACTTTAAGGTCACCGGCACCACCGAGGGCATCACCGCCCTGCAGATGGACAACAAGGCCACCGGCCTCACCTTCGATATCCTGGCCCGCGCTCTGCAGCAGGCCAAGGAGGGTCGCGCCTTCATCCTGCAGAAGATGCTCGATGTTATCCCCGAGCCGCGCCACACCACGCGCAGCACCGCTCCGCGCATCGTTTCCATCCAGGTTCCGACCGACAAGATCCGCGACGTCATCGGTTCCGGCGGTAAGGTCATCCGTGGTATCCAGGACGAGACCGGCGCTTCGGTCGACATCCAGGAGGACGGCACCGTCTTTGTCGGTGGCACCGGCGAGTCCGTGGACCAGGCCGTCGAGCGCATCAAGCTCATCATCAAGGTTCCCGAGCCGGGCGAGGAGTACACCGGTCGCGTGGTCTCCATCCAGCCCTTCGGCGCCTTCGTCAACCTGCTGCCCGGCAAGGACGGCCTGCTGCACATCTCCCGCGTTGCCAAGGGTCGCGTGGAGAAGGTCGAGGACGTCCTCAACGTGGGCGACGAGGTCAAGGTCGTCGTCATCGAGGTCGACGATCGCGGCAAGATCTCGCTCGATCGTCTTGATAAGCCCGAGGCCCCGGCTCGTGCCGAGGGTGCCTTCGAGGGCGACGGCGAGCACTTCCAGCGCCGTGAGCGTCCGCGTCGCGAGCGCTCTGAGCGCAGCGACCGTCCGCGCCGTGACCGCGGGGACCGCAATGGC
>CABRWN010000074.1 GCA_902474645.1 uncultured Collinsella sp. | reverse complement strand
GCGGATGGTCAGCTGCGGGTACTTCTCGGGGTGGGCCTGAGCGTCGAGCAGCGTCTCACGGTTGAAGACGTTGATGTTCAGGTGGTGGCCACCCTTCTCGGCGTAAGCGTCGAGCATGTGGACCAGGTTATCGGCCTGAGTCTCAGAAACTTCAGAAACCTTCATAATGTGTCTCCTTCGATTGATAGGCGCCGGCCGAAACCGGCGCTCTAATCAGTAATCGTTATTGTTAGTATAGCACTAACAATAGTTACTCGCCCAGCTGATCAAGGTCGATATCGCCAAAGAACACCTGGTCCTCCTTGCCGAGCGCACCCGGGATGATGGAGAAGGTGTTGGAGATGCCGTCCTGAGCATCGCGGAACGGGAGCTTGGAAACCGAAGACAGCGAAGCGATGGCGCCGTGGCTATCGCGCTTGTGCATGGGGTTTGCACCCGGGGCGAACGGCTGGCCAGCCTTGCGGCCGTCGGGCGTGGAGCCGGTCTTCTTACCGTAGACGACGTTGGAAGTAATGGTCAGAACCGAGGTCGTGGGCACGGAGTTGCGGTAGGTGTCGTTCATGCGGATGTACTCCATGAACTGGTGCACAACGTCGTGAGCGATCTGGTCGACACGGTCGTCGTCGTTACCGTACTTGGGGAACTCGCCCTCGGTCTCGAAGTCGACGATGATGCCGTTCTCGTCACGGACGGGGTGGACCTTGGCGTACTTGATGGCGGACAGGGAGTCAGCCACGACGGAAAGGCCAGCGATGCCCGTAGCGAACCAGCGGTGCACGTGCTTGTCATGCAGAGCCATCTGGATGCGCTCGTAGCAGTACTTGTCGTGCATGTAGTGAATGATGTTCAGCGAGTTGACGTACACGCCAGCGAGCCACTTCATCATGTCGTTGTACTTGGCCACAACGTCATCGTAATCGAGCGTATCGCCCTCGACGGCGCGGTACTTGGGGCCGACCTGCTTCTTGGAGACCTCGTCAACACCGCCGTTGAGTGCGTACAGCAGGCACTTGGCCAGGTTGGCGCGGGCGCCGAAGAACTGCATCTCCTTGCCAATGCGCATGGAGGACACGCAGCAGGCAATGCCGTAGTCGTCGCCGTGGTAAACGCGCATGAGATCGTCGTTCTCGTACTGGATCGAGGAGCTGGCGACAGAAGTCTTGGCGCAGAACTTCTTGAAGTTCTCGGGCAGACGGGTCGACCACAGAACGGTCATGTTGGGCTCGGGGCTGGTGCCCATGTTCTCGAGCGTATGCAGGTAGCGGTAGCTCATCTTGGTAACGAGCGTACGGCCGTCAACACCCATGCCGCCGATGGACTCGGTGACCCACTGCGGGTCGCCGGTAAACAGGGCCTGGTACTCGGGGGTACGGGCAAACTTGACCATGCGGAGCTTCATGATGAAGTGATCCACGAACTCCTGGATCTGCTCCTCGGTGAAGGTACCGTTGGCAAGGTCGCGCTCAGCATAGATGTCGATGAACGTAGAGGTACGGCCGATGGACATAGCGGCGCCGTTCTGCTCCTTGACGGCAGCAAGGTAGGCGAAGTACATCCACTGGATGGCCTCCTGCGTGTTGGTAGCAGGGTTGGAAATATCGAAACCATAGGTCTCGGCCATCATCTTGAGCTCGCCAAGGGCGCGGATCTGCTCCTGCAGCTCCTCGCGATCGCGGATGTTGTCGGCGGTCATGACCGTCGGGGTGGAAGCCTTCTGGGCCTCCTTGTCCTTGATCAGGTAGTCGACGCCGTACAGGGCAACACGACGGTAGTCGCCGATGATGCGGCCGCGGCCATAGCCATCGGGCAGACCGGTGATGATGTGAGCCGAGCGGCAAGCACGCATCTCGGGGGTGTAGACATCGAAGACGCCAGCGTTGTGGGTCTTGCGCTCGAAGGTGTAGCGCTCGACAACGTTCTCGTCGACCTTGTAGCCGTGCTGGCTGGCAGCCTGGCAAGCGATGCGGATACCACCGTTGACGTGCAGCGCGCGCTTGAGCGGCTTGTCGGTCTGGAGGCCAACAATGGTCTCCTTGTCGCGATGGGCATTATCGATGTAGCCAGCGGGGTGGCTCACGATACCCGTGACGGTCTTGGTGTCCATATCGAGGACACCACCCTGCTCGCGCTCCTTAAGCAGCAGGTCGAGAACCTCGCCCCACAGCTCCTTGGTACGCTCGGTCGGACCTACGAGGAACGACTCATCGCCCTCGTAGGGGGTGTAGTTCTTCTGGATGAAGTCTCGGACGTCAACCTCTCCCGTCCAGATACCTTCCTTGAAGCCTTCCCATGCCTCCTGCATTGTGTAACCACGCTCCTAGTTACGTGTAATGCGGCGCTCTCTCACACCGCTGCTTATTGAATTCTTGAATGTTCGGCTTGCACTACCGGCTTCTTCCGTTCTTCACCACACGTTGGTGCAGGAAAAACGTTTGTCCACCTTGGAACTACAACCCAAAACCCAAGATTTCACCCGTCTGAGAAGGATAACATAGCCACCCTCTCCATCTGGGCTGTTATATGTTTCTTTTTTTATATCATAAAGGCGTTTTTTACAAACCCGCAGGAAATGCGAGCGCGAACAACTACCGTTCACCGATTTGTATGGTATTTTTCCTTGCCTTTGTACGACGTTCGCTCTAGCTGTTATGCCAGCTTTAGCAGGGTAAAGTGTCCCAGAGACCCTGCAGAAACTGCAGGGCGGCCACGGGATCCCCCGTGGCCGCCCTGTGGCGTAGCTAGTTTTTAGCTTTGATTGCCGCTTGGCATTAGGCGGCTGCAGCGGCCTTGTCGGTCGTTGCCTTGCTGTTGCCCTGGCCCTCAAAATGCTTGTAGCACCAGCTGGTGACCAGCGGGGTCAAAATAGCCGTCACGATTGCGCAGGCAGCAACCTGTGCCGTAGCCGTCGCGAGCACGGCGCCACCGTACATGGCCCCGTTGACGCTTGCCATGGCAGCAGGCGTGGCCACATTGGCTCCGGCGCAGCTCGAAATGGCCGCACCTGCGACACCCGTACCACCCGTGAGCTTATCGACCGCGATGACGGGAATTGCAAAGACCACCGAGCAGATCACGCCGAGCAGAATGCCGGGAAGACCGCCATTAATGAGCTGGCCAAAGGTCATGGTCGAGCCCATGGCAAAGAAGACGAGCACGATGATGGCGGAAAGTGCCGGTGCCATCATCTTCTTAAAGCTCGGGAAGAGGTTGCCCAGAATAATGCCGACGACGATCGGCAGGATGGCGCCCACGAGCGACCAGCCGATCGGGGCCTGACCGGCAGCGCCGAGCACGATCATCGTGACCGGAGGGCCGACAACGAGCGTGGTGATTGCGACAGCACCACGCTCGGCCTCATTGCCCATGGTGCCCATCAGACCAGCGTACATAGCGTTGTTGGCGCCGGTGCAAGCCGCCAGCATCACCATGGCAGAGATACCAAACAGGTTGTCGTTGAACACATACAGGATGAGCAGCGACACGGCAACGACCACGATCTGCTTGACAGCGATGATGATGGCGCCGCGTGCAGCGGCGGCAGGAGCACTCTTAAACGAAATCGTCGTACCGACGATGAGCAAAAAAGCGCCCACGAGCGGGCCCGCGCCCTGCTGGGTCATGCCAAGCGTAAAGCTGCCGAGCGTTTTGAACAGGTCAGGGAATAGCGTGTTGAGCAGGCAGCCCAGCAAAAGCGGCACCAAAATATTGGCACCCGGGATGGAGGACATCTTAAAGAACGGCTCCTTTGCCGCCGGCGCCTCCACCGCAGTCGATTCACTCATATATATCTCCTTTGGATGCATGCGAATCGTAGCCGCACGCGCCTATGTCAGAAAGAAGGCGACGGTCCCGAGTCGCAGGAGCCGTCGCCGAATAATCGTCGCGGGGTATTACCCGTCCAGGACGATGCCGCCGTCGCAGTCACCGATCTCGCCGTTCACGAAGCTGGCGAGATCGGAAGCGAAGAACAGCACCATCTGCGCAGGCTCGCTGGCCTGGGCGGCGCGGCCCAGAGGAATACCGTTGATGATGCGCTGAGAGTTCTCGTCAGAGAGAATCGAGGTCATATCAGTAAGGGTGAGCGACGGGCACACGGCGTTGCAGCGAACGCCAAACTTGCCGCCTTCCTTGGCGACTGCCTTGGTTAGACCGTTAACACCGGCCTTGGAGCTCGCGTAGGCCGCGGTGCCGAGCAGGCCACCGCCGATCTTGCCAGCAACGGAACTCACGTTGACGATAGTACCGGCATGGGCCGCCTTAAAGTGCGGGTACACGGCGTTCATCATGGTAAAGGTGCCGTTGAGGTTGATGTCGATGGTGCGACGCCACTCGGTGTCATCGATCTCATCGAACTTCTTGGTGCTGATGACGCCAGCGCAGTTGATCAGGATGTTGGTTTGCGGCAGGTCCGTAAAAATCTGCTCGACAGTCTCGCGCGCCTTGGGTGCATCGGCGACATCGAGCTGATAGAACTTGTTGCCCTCGCCAAGCTCGGCCACCGCGGCCTCGCCCTTAGCAGCGTTCCTTGCGATGAGCGCGACATGTCCGCCGCCCGCGACGATGCCCTTGGCGATCTCGAGGCCAATGCCCTGAGTGCCGCCCGTGACAATCGCGGTCTTGCCCGTGAAGTCAAATGCCATGACTCCATCCCCCTTTATATAAGGTGTCTCCTCGCGGGAAGTTGGAGCATCGCACGTGGCGATTATATGAGTCCCAGTCGTCATGGTGGTGACAACCCCTCGCCTAACCGCGTGCATCATAGTTCTTTAAAACGCTTCAGCAATTGAATGATTTTAAGTCTTTATGCGCTCTTTATATTGCCACTGTATGAGGCCCGCGTATGAGGGTATCATCTTCCACCGAAAATAGTTTCTAGTGTTAGGGGTTTTCGGTGGAAGATACCGATTTCCATGAGCTTGGGCGTCAGCTCTTTACCGAGTTTGGCAGCATGCACCAGCGCGTTTCGCGCTTTGCCGACCAGGCTCTGGGTGGCGAGATGGCCGTCATGCGCGCCCTCATGCGCGCCGGCGGCTCGCTCACGCCGAGCGAACTCGCCGATCGTGCCTGGGTCTCGAGCGCCCGCATCGCCAATATCCTGCGCGCCCTCGAGGCCAAGGGCTGGGTCGAGCGCGAGCACTCAAAGACCGACCGTCGTCGCGTACACGTCACGGTGACCGACAAAGGATTCCAGGTTATCGAAATCAAACGTCGGGAATTCGAGGACCGCACCGCGGCCTTCCTCGAGGAGCTTGGCGAAACAGATACCCAAGAGATGGTGCGCCTTCTTAGACGTGCCAACGAAATTATCGACCGCAATCAAGAAAGGAGAGATGCCAAGTGAGGATTCTCAAGCTCTTTAAAAAACATATCCTGGCACTGTTCGCGGCTATCGTACTTATCGTAATCAGCTGCAACGCCGATCTGGCGCTGCCTACCTATATGAGCGACATCGTCGACGTGGGTGTACAGCAAGGCGGCATCGCGTCGCCCGTGCCCGACACCATCCGCGCCGAATCGCTCGACGACCTCGAACTCTTTATGAGCACCAAGGACGCCAAAGCTGTGGAGGCCGTGTTTGGCAAGGCGGACAATAACGGCATTCGAACGTACAAGGGCACCGAGGAGAAGCGCGCCGACGGCGGCAAGATTGCCGACATCATGAGCCTCCCCGAGACTGTCGTCCTTTCGTTCAACCAGGGCATCGATGCCAACTCCATGGGCGACATGACCGGCGCATCTACCGAGGCAAGCGATGGCGGCGCCGCTCAGGCCATGCCCACCCCCGAGCAGATGGCGGCAATGACGCCCGAGCAGCTCGCCGAGATGCAGCAGAAGGCCGCAGCGGCGCAGAACATGCAAAAACAGATTGATGCCGACGGTGGCAAGATCACCATGAAGAGCCTGCGTCTAGGCGTTGAAGGCGGCCTAATCGACCAGGGCAAGCTCGTCGAGGGCGCCAACGATATGGCAGACAAAATGGGCTCCATGTCGGGCTCCATCGTGACCCAACGCGCCGTGAGCTATGTGCAAGACGAGTACAAGGCGCAGGGCATCGACCCCGCCGACGTGCAGAACGCCTACCTGGGCCGCATGGCGACCACGATGTTTGGTCTGTGCCTGGTGTCGCTCGTCGCCACCATCCTGACCGGTGCCGTGGCTTCGCGCACCGCCTGCTCCATCGCCCGCGACCTGCGTCGCGAGACCTTCAACAAGGTTATGCACTTCTCGCCGGCCGAAGTGGGCAAGTTTAGCCAGGCCTCGCTCATTACCCGCTGCACCAACGACATTCAGCAGATCCAGATGGCCGCAACCCTGTTTATCCGCATGTGCCTGATGGCCCCCGTCATGGGCATCGTCGCCGTCATGCGCGTCCTGGCCAACCACACCGGCCTGGAGTGGACCATCGCCGTGGCCATCATCGCCGTCTCGGCCGTCGTCGGCGTGCTTATGGGCCTCACCATGCCCAAGTTCAAAAAGATGCAGAGCTTTGTGGACCGCGTGAACCTTACCGCCCGCGAGCTGCTCGACGGCCTTATGCCCATCCGCTCATTCAACCGCGAGGAGCATGAGCTCGAGCGTTTTGACAAGGCTTCGCTCGACCTGATGACCACGCAGCTCTACACCAACCGCGCTATGAGCTTTATGATGCCACTCATGATGCTCGTCATGAACTGCATCACCGTGCTCATCGTGTGGTTTGGCACGCAGGGCGTGTCCGACGGCGTGATGCAGGTCGGCAACATGATGGCGTTTATCTCCTACACCATGCAGATCGTCATGGCGTTTATGATCCTCACCATGGTTTCGGTCATCCTGCCCCGTGCCGAGGTCGCAGCCGAGCGCGTGGAAGAGGTCATCACCTGCCCCACGAGCATCAACGACCCTGCCTCGCCCAAACTGCCCGCAGCCAGCGCGCCGCGCGGTGAGCTCACCTTCCGCGACGTGAGCTTCCAGTACCCCGATGCCCGCGCCGATGTCATCAGCGGCGTGAACTTCACCACACATGCCGGTCAGATGCTCGGCATCATCGGCTCCACGGGCTCGGGCAAGTCCACGCTCGTGCAGCTGATTCCGCGCCTGTACGACGTCACAGGCGGCAGCATTTCGCTTGACGGCGTCGACGTGCGTGACATGACCCTTTCCGAGCTGCGCCGCCGCATCGGTTATATTCCGCAGCAGGGTCGTCTGTTCTCGGGCACCGTTGAGAGCAACCTCAAGTTTGCGGGCGACATGGTAAGCGATGATGACATGCGCCAAGCCGCGCGCATCTCACAGGCCGAGGACTTTATCGCCGAGCGCGAGGGCGGCTACGACTCCCCCATCAGCCAGGGCGGCTCCAATGTTTCGGGTGGTCAGCGCCAGCGCCTGGCCATCGCCCGCGCCCTGGCCAAAAAGCCCGAGGTCGTGGTGTTCGATGATTCGTTTAGCGCCCTCGACTACAAGACCGACGCGCGCCTGCGCGAAGAGCTTGCCAAAAACGTTACCGACGCCGCGCTCGTGGTCGTGGCCCAGCGCATCGCAACCATCATGCACGCCGACCAGATCATCGTGCTCGACGACGGCCACGTGGTGGGCACCGGTACGCACGAGGAGCTGCTGCGCAGCTGCCCGGCGTACCTGGAGATCGCACAGTCGCAGCTTTCCGCCGAGGAGCTGGGGCTTACCCAAGAAGAAATTGCAGCCGTCACGGAAGGAGGCGAGCGCTAATGGCAGACGAGACCAAGACCCAAATTCCCAAGCCCACCCGCCAGCGTGGTCCCATGGGCCGCATGGGCGGCATGCGTCGCGGCGAAAAGGCCAAGGACTTTAAGGGCACCATGAGGCAGCTGCTCGGCTATATCGGCCAGCACAAGATTGCCGTGTTTGCCGCCGTCGCCTTTGCCGTGTGCTCGGTCATCTTTAACATTGTGGGGCCCAAGGTGCTCGGCCAGGTTACGACTAAGCTGTTCGAAGGCCTGGTCGCCAAGGTCAACGGCACCGGCGACGTTGACTTTGACTGGATCGCCAAGACGCTCGGCTTTTTGCTCTGCCTGTATCTGGCGAGCTCTGTCTGCAGCCTGGTCCAGGGCTGGCTCATGACCGGCGTCACGCAAAAGATCTGCTACCGCATGCGCAAGGAAATCGCCGCCAAGATTGCCGTCGTACCGATGAGTTACTTCAACGGCCACAGCAAGGGAGACGTACTCAGCCGCATCACCAACGACGTCGATACGCTGGGTCAGTCGCTCAACCAGAGCGTGACACAGCTCATCACGTCGGTGACGCAGATTATCGGCGTGCTCGTCATGATGCTTTCGATCAGCCTGCCGCTTACCGGCGTCACCGTGCTCACGCTGCCGGCCGCCGCGATTATCTTGACCGTAATGGTTCACTTCTCGCAGCCGTACTTCCGCGAGCAACAGCAGGTTCTGGGCGCCGTCAACGGCATTATCGAGGAGGACTTTGCCGGCCAGAACGTCATCCAGGTGTTCGACCGCGCCGAGGCCTCAATCGAGGAGTTCGACCGTCAAAACGACCGCCTCTTTATTAGTGGCTGGCGCTCGCAGTTCCTGTCGGGCCTGATGATGCCGCTTATGAGCTTGGTGGGCAACATGGGCTACGTGGGCGTCGTCGTGGTGGGCGCGCAGCTCGCACTGACCGGCAATGCCACGCCCGGCGACATCCAGAGCTTTATCCAGTACGTTCGCAACTTTACGCAACCCGTGCAGCAGCTGGGCAACGTGAGCAACACGATGCAGTCGATGGCTGCCGCCACCGAGCGCGTCTTTGAGTTCCTGGCCGCGCCCGAGGAGGAGCAGAAGGCCGACGCGCAGATTCCCGAGAAGCGCCCCGGCCACGTGGAGTTTGACCATGTCAAGTTTGGCTACACGCCCGACAAGACCATCATCCACGACTTTAGCTGCGAGGCTAAGCCCGGCCAGACCATTGCCATCGTCGGCCCCACCGGTGCCGGCAAGACCACGCTCATTAAGCTGCTGCAGCGCTTCTACGATGTGGACGACGGTTCGCTGCGTGTCGAGGGCGTCGACGTGCGCGACTGGGACCGCGCGGCGCTGCGCGGCGAGTTTGCCATGGTGCTGCAGGATACCTGGCTGTTTAGCGGCACCATCCGCGAAAACATCCGCTACGGACGCCCCGATGCGAGCGATGCCGAGGTCGAAGCCGCTGCACGTGCCGCACGCTGCGACCACTTTATCCATACGCTCGCCGGCGGCTACGACTTTATGATCAACGAGGAGGGCACTAACCTGTCGCAGGGTCAGCGCCAGCTCGTGACCATCGCCCGTGCCATTTTGGCCGACCGCCCGGCGCTGATTCTGGACGAGGCGACCTCCAACGTCGATACCCGTACCGAGGAGCTTATTCAGCGTGCCATGGATGCGCTGATGCAGGGCCGTACCAGCTTTGTTATCGCGCACCGCCTGTCCACGATCCGCAACGCCGACGTGATCTTGGTAATTCGCGACGGCGACATCGTCGAGAAGGGCACGCACGACGAGTTGCTCGCCCAGGGCGGCTTCTACGCCGACCTGTACAACTCGCAGTTCGACGAAGCGGCGTAAATTCTGCCGCAGGGAACGAATA
>CABRWN010000073.1 GCA_902474645.1 uncultured Collinsella sp. | reverse complement strand
GTCGGCGACGTTCTCGGGGTCCTCGGCCACCGTCTCGGCCACGATGTCGGCGGCGCCGGCGAGCGCCTTTTCGGGCGTGTCGAAGCCGGCCTCCTCGTTGACGTATTCCGCGGCGGCGTCGAGCGCGCTGCCCTTGGCCGAGGCCTGCATAATGATCATGTTGGCGAGTGGCTCCAGGCCTGCCTCGCGGGCCTTCTGCGCGCGGGTCATGCGCTTTTTGCGGTAGGGCTTGTAGAGGTCCTCGACACGCTGAAGCTGTGTGGCCTCGCGAATCTGCTGTTCGAGTTCGGGTGTGAGTTTGCCCTGGGCGTCGATGAGCAGAATGACGTCCTCTTTACGCTGCTCAAGATTGCGCAGGTAGGACAGACGCTCGTCGAGTGCGCGCAGGGCGACGTCGTCCATGCCGCCCGTGGTTTCCTTGCGGTAGCGCGAGATAAAGGGGATGGTGTTGCCCTCGTCGATGAGCTTGACGGCTGCCTCGACGTTGGCGGCCTTAAGGTTGAGCTCGCGGGCGAGCTGGGCGATAAGATCCATGGGACTCCTTGCGTTTAAGGTGCGTTTGCAGCACAGGGCTACCAAGGATACCACCCGTCCCAAAAGACTGTTTTGGGGCCGCGCCACGAAAACGGCCTATCTACTACGTTTAACCCGTATGGGTCGACCATGCCTGGTTTTACCGAAAACCGGCAAGCCGTCTACCTGCGGTTTTTATTTCGCGAAATTCGGTATGGTTGAGGGTGATCGATTAAACGTAGTAGATAGGCCCATTTCGTGACGAACGAACCAAGCTGAGGCGCAAAATAGCCTCGCTCCAGAATAATCGTCGGCAAGGTAGCAAAATGCCCCGCGGGCAGGAGGCTGCTCGCGGGGCAAGGAAGAGGGGCTTGTTGGCGGCGGGCCAAGGCGCTCGGCGGGGAGTTTGCCGCGACCCGCTCTTAAGGCATTACAGCTCGACGAGCTGACCGGTCTCGGCGGCCTCCTTGATAGCGTTGAGAAGCGTGAGCGTCTTAACGTTATCGGCGGGGGTCACGACGGGTTCGACCTCGCGGCGGACGACCTTCACAAAGTGCTTGAGCTGCATCTTGTGCGGCAGCGCCGGGTCCACGGCCGGGATCTCCATCTGCAGCGGCTTGTGCCAGTTAGAGGCGCCGTCGTAGGAGAACTGGTGCAGGCGGGGCAGCGACAGGGCGCCCAAGGTTCCGCCGATAAAGTAGGCGTCGGCGTCGAAGGGACGGTACTGCGGGTCCTCGCGAGCGGTCGCCTCCCAGTTCCAGGGGCTGGCGGTGGCGTCGGAGATGGTCATGCTTGCGAGTGCGCCATCGGCAAAACGGACGTTGACCACGGCGGAGTCCTCGGTCTCAAAACCACGGGCGGCGCTGGACTGCATGCCCTGGACAGCGACGGGCTCGCCCAGCAGATAGCGGAGCAGGTCGACGTCGTGCACCAGGTTGACCAGGATCGGGCCGGCACCCTTCTTGCGGCGCCACTCGACATCGAAGTACTCGTCGTTCTTATAGATCATGTAGTGGAAGCTCGACACGGTGAGCTTGCCCAGCTCGCCGGACTCGATGATCTCCTTGGCCTTGTTGACGAAGGGGTTGTGGCGACGGTGCTGACCCACGAGCACGGGCACGCCGGCGGTCTCGGCCTCGGCGGCGAAGGCCTGGGCATCCTCCAGGTCGTTGGAGATCGGCTTTTCGACCAGCGGCACGATGTTGCGCTTCACGGCCTCGCGGGCAACGCCCAGGTGCAGGTCGTTGGGGGTGGCGATAATGACGGCCTCGGGCTTGACCTCGTCCATCATCTGGGCGGGATCGGTGTAAAACGGCACGCCGGCGGCCTCGGCCGTGGCGCGAGCGCCCTCAAAGGCGTCGGCGATGGCGACGAGCTCGGCCTCGGGCTCCTCGGTGACAAAGCGGATGTGGTTGCGGCCCATGGCGCCGGCGCCGATGACGGCAATGCGGACGGGGTTGAGCTCAGACATTTCGACTCCTTAATACTGGTGACCGGTGGAATGCGACAAAGGGGCTGTCCCTTTGTCGCATCGGTAAAACTAGGCGGACTTCTTCTTGCTGTCGGAGACCATCATGTAGACGGTGAGCACGACGGCGATGGCGGCGATCACAATGGCGCCGTAGAAGGACTGCTGGTAGGCGGCGCTGCCGGCCTCGGCGTGATACAGCACGGCGGTGATGGGCTGACTGATCCAGGTGGAAGCGGCATAACCCAAAAACATGATGCCGTAGTTGACGCCGATGTTGCTGGTACCAAAGGCGCCACCGGTGAGCGGCGGGTAGATGACGAGCAGGGCGCCAAAGCTAAAGCCGAGCAGGGCGAGCGCCACAAAGAACATGCTCTGCGTAAAGCTCATCGACATGATGACAAGCGCGACGATGGTGACGACAAGGCTGATGAGCAGCGACTTGTAGGCGCCGAGCTTGTCGATGATCTGGCCAAAGGACAGACGGCCAACCAGGTTGGCGCAGGTGTTGACGGAGACCACCACACCGCCGAGGGCGACGGCAGCGGCGCTCGTGGGATCGGCGAAGAGCTGGACGGCGGCGATGGAGGCAACCTTGCCGACGAGCAGGGTGCCGGCGGTGGCGGCAAAGGCGAAGGTGATGATGAGGACCCAGAAGCGCGGGGTCTTGACCATCTCGCCCGGGGTGAGGTCGCCGAAGGTGCCGGCGTGCGCGCCGCCCTTGGGGGCCTCGAAGCCCTCGGGCAGCCAACCGGCCTCGGGAGCCTTCAGGAACAGGGCAGAGGCGGCGATCATCACAAAGAAGATGACGCCGAGTGCCTTAAGGGCACCGAAGATGCCAAGGCTCGGGATGAGCAGCGAGGCGAGCACCGGGGACAGCACGGCGGGGCCGGCGGTCGAAGCAGCGAGGGTGATGCCGGAGGCGAGGCCCTTCTTGTCGATGAACCACTTTTGGCCGGTGGTGAGCGCCGGGTTGTAGCCCAGGCCGTTGCCGACGGCGGCGACGAGCGAGAACCACAGGTAGAATTGCCACGGTTCGGTGACGGTGCCGGACATGAACCAGCCCACGCCGTAGCACACGGCGGCGGCGATCACGACGTTGCGGGGGCCGATTTTATCGGAGATGCGGCCGGCGAAGATGCCCGTCACGGCCATGATGGTCTGGAAGACGGGGAAGGCCCAGGTAAGGGCGCTGGACCACTCGGGATAGACGGCGAGCAGATTCTTGCTCACGACAGAATACAGCGCGATGGAGCTGATGAAGAACATGGTGACGCACGCGGCGGAAAGCACGACAGCGCGACCCTTGTTGGAGTTGGTGGAAGCCATTGGACTCTTTCTAATCGATACGGGGGAGGAACAGGCGTGTCCGCGGGTCCTCCCTGTCGGGTTGGTTTACTGGTCAGTCGGCTTGGCGACGCCGGACTCATCGGACCAAAGCTCGACACCCTTGTTCTTAAGGTAGTTGTCGGCATAGGCGCGACGGCCGCCGGGCTTGGCGGTGAGGTCGCCCATCATGTTGGAGAAGCCGCCGTCGACCTTGATGGCGTCGCCGGTGGTAAAGTCCGAGCGCGTGGACGCCAGGAACATGACGGCGTTGGCGATATCGCTGACCTCGCCGATGCGACGCGTGGCGATCAGGCGGCTGCGGCTCTTTTCGACCTCGGGATCGGCGTAGAAGTTGGCCGACATCGGGGTCTTGACGAAGCAGGGCTCGACGCAGTTGGAGCGCACGCCGTAGGGGCCCCATTCGGCAGCCAGCATCTTGGACATCATGTTGACGCCGGCCTTGGTGGAGCTGTACACGCCCGAGAACGTCTCGGGGGAGTGGCTGGCGACGGTCGAGATGTGCACCAGGCGACCCTGGCCGGCTTTGATCATCTCGCGACCAAAGCGCTGCGAGGTGATGAAGTAGCCGGTGAGGTTGACGTTGAGTACCTGCTCCCAGTCGCTCAGCGGCAGGTCTTCCATGGCTGCGAAGCGCAGGATGCCGGCGGTGTTGACGAGGACGTCGACGTGGCCGAAGTCGGCGATGGTGGCATCGACGGCGGCCTGAACCTCGGCCTCGTCGGTGGCGTTCATCTTGTAGCCCTCGGCGTGGATGCCAAACTCGGCAGCGAGGTCGGCGGCAGCGGCCTTGACCTTCTCCTCGTCCAGATCGAGCAGGACGACGTTGGCGCCGTTGCGGGCGAACTCGCGGCAAATCTCGACGCCCATACCGCCGAGTGCGCCGGTCACGGCGCAGACATCGCCCTCGAGCTTAAGCCAATTGCTCATAGGAACTTCCCTTCTTGTGCCTCCCGGTGGGCCGTTCCCATTAATCGACCCACGTGGTTTTCGCAGGTTATCGTATGCTTTGCATTTGCGCAGGTGAATTGCATATTTGTTAGAATGGCGTTAACCGTAGGTTTACACTATGCGATGCAGTTTATTCTCAATTGAGCGCGTGACCTGCGAAAACAACCCCCTGCGGCACCATGTGGCCACGGGCGCGAAAACAGGAGATTGACGTGTACGATCGACGACTCGAGGCCATATCGGCCGCCGCGGAGCTGGGAAGCTTCTCGCGTGCGGCGGCAAAATTGCGCGTGTCGACTCCGGCGCTCGTCAAGCAGGTGTCGGGATTTGAGGCCGAGTTTGGCATCACGTTGTTCGAGCGCTCGCATTCGGGCGTTAAGGTGACGCCGGCGGGCGCTCTGCTGGTGGATGATGCGCGCTCAATCATGCGCCAGTCCGAGGATGCGTTGCGCCGCGCCCGACGCGCGGCGGGCGATGGCGGTGCCGTGCGCCTGGGCGTGTCGATGATGTGCCCGGGGCGCCAGACGCTGTCGATGTGGACGGGTGTGCACGAGCTGGAGCCATCGTTGCGATTTGAGATCGTGCCGGTAAGCGACCTCTATGACGAGCGCGAATCTGTCATGCGCAGCTTGGGCCGCGAGGTCGATGTGGTGCAGTCGAGTTTTTCGACTCCGCGCTGGGGCGACACCTGCCAAAAGCTCCGCATTGTCAACGTGCCGTTTTATATCGACCTGCCGCGCACGAGCCCGCTGGCGCGCAAGACGCGCATCACGGTTGCCGACTTGGAGGGCATGCGCCTGCGCGTACTGCGCCACGGCAACGACGCCATGGACAGCTTGCGCATCGACCTGTTGGCCGACGGCGGCGTGGACGTGATCGACGTGGATAGCTTTGACTTTGCGCTCTTTAACGAGGCAGAGGAAAAGGGCGACGCGGTGCTCACCTGCGGCGCATGGTCGGGGGTGCACCCGGCCTTTGTGGGCGTGCCGTTCCTGTGCGGGCGAGAGGTGCCGGTCTTTCTGCACTACCCGCTCGAGCCCACCCTCCAAGTACAAAAATTCGTCAACGCCATGGCCCAACTCCTCAAGTAGCCAAAAGAGTCCCGTTCCAAATCAGCTACCCTTTGCTACGGGTTTAGCGGTCCTTGCGTTGCAGCCCGGCTGCCTCAGCTGTCTTTACGCGGTTCTTGTCGATGTACATGTTTTTGTCGGCCTGGGAAAAGAGCTCGCGCATCGTAAGCGGTTCATCAAAATCACTGGAAAGCGTGTAGCCCACCGCATAGCTGATAGGCATGTCGGCGTGAGCCTCGGAATACTCGTTCACGTTCGCACGAACCCGAGCGAGACAGGACTCCACGGCAGCTCGATCGGCATCCCGCAGCACCGCGATAAACTCATCGCCACCGTCACGGCCCACAAAGCAGGTCTCGGACGCCACGCACCCCAGCTGCTGGGCAAAAGAACGGATGTATTCGTCGCCCTTCTCGTGGCCAAAGGTGTTATTGACCGTATGCAGATTGTTAAGGTCGAAGACGCACACCGCAACGGGCGCCTCCGCGGAGACAGGCCGCTCCTGCCCCAAGATCTCCTCGCACTTGTTCTTGTTGGGCAGTCCCGTGGCTTCGTCGAGATAGACTTTGCTCTGCAGCTCGCGGTTGAGCGCGGCAGTGCGCACCGCGCGAACAAGTTCGACCGCAAAGGTCGCCACCAAGCCCACGATGTCGATGATCACCAAGCCCTCGAGATAGTTGAGCGCCGACGCCTTCTCCTGAGAGTAGTCCTCCGCGAGTCGTGTGGCATCGTCGCAAATGCCAAAGAACTCCTCGCTCATGGCGATGATGTCGGTGCTCTCGTAGCCGACTTCGCGCACGCGGCTAATCTCGGCGCAAAGCTCATCAAAATAATTTGCAAGCTCGGTCATCTTTGCCTGATACTCGTCGTCGTCGAGACGGACGAGGTTGAGGTCGTCACTTCCGTAACGCAAACCGTTAATGTATGAATCCACCGCTTTGAGCAGGTCATCTTGAGGCTGGCCTGCATCCTCGAGCTTAACGATTCGCTGCGTGGTGCCGCGCACCAGACCGGCATAGTTGACCACGCGTGCCGTGCCCTGGATATCGGAGACGAGCAGCATAACATTGATGAAGAAGAAGATGAGAACTGCCGTGAGCACCATCATGAGCAGGCGCACCGCCTGGCCGGCCTTCTTGGCGACAGAAGTATTCACAAGTTCACTCCCCTAAATGACAAAAGAACAGGTAGCACGCAGTGTGCTGAAATTCATGGGTGGTTAACTCTACCATATGGGCCAGCAGCCTCAAACTGCAGCAGACGCTCGTCCAAATTGGCGTAACGCTTGTCTTGTTGTTCTTGACCTGGCCGCGCTATCGAACATGTTTCTGGTCTTGGATCACCATGGGAAAGCTCATCCCGTTTTGTGCGTCTAGAGTGGGATGCGGCTTCCCAAAGGTGCCGTTAGGGGAAATCACATCCCGGTTTACCCCCTTGAAATGGGATGCCGTTTCCCGGAGGGGGTCCAGCGGGAAACGGCATCCCATTTTGGGCCCGAAAAGTGGGATACGGTTTCCGGCTGGCATGAAAAAAGCCTCCGCAGCTCGTGTGGCTGCGGAGGCTTTATTCGTTGCGGCGCATTGTGTTTGGGTCGTTGAGATGAGTCGATTTGCCCCGAAAGAGGAGGGCATTGACCTTAGGGTCATGCCCGACGAATGAGCGGCAAATCGGCCATCTCGGCGGGCCGAACTACTCCAGCTCAAACGCTCCGGTGTAGAGCTGGTAGTAATATCCGCGCTTGGCGATCAGCTCGTCGTGGTTGCCGCGCTCAATGATGCGGCCGTGGTCCAGGCAGATGATCGCGTCGGAGTTGCGCACGGTGGACAGGCGGTGCGCGATGACAAACGTCGTGCGGCCCTCCATGAGCTTGTCCATGCCCGCCTGCACGATGGCCTCGGTGCGGGTATCAATGCTCGACGTGGCCTCGTCCAGAATCATCGCCGGCGGATCGGCGACGGCGGCGCGTGCGATCGAAATCAGCTGGCGCTGGCCCTGCGACAGCTGTGCGCCGTTGCCGGTGAGCATGGTGTCGTAGCCGTCGGGCAGGCGGGTGATAAAGTCGTCCGCGCCCGCGAGCTTGGCCGCCGCGACGCACTCCTCGTCGGTAGCGTCCAGGTTGCCGTAGCGGATGTTGTCCATCACGGTGCCGGTGAACAGGTTCACGTCCTGCAGCACGACGCCCAGCGAGCGGCGCAGATCAGCCTTGCGGATCTTGTTGACGTTGATGCCGTCGTAGCGGATCTTGCCGTCGGCGATGTCATAGAAGCGGTTGATGAGGTTGGTGATGGTCGTCTTACCGGCACCGGTGGCGCCGACAAACGCGACCTTCTGGCCCGGCTTGGCAAACACGGACACGCCGTGCAGCACCTCGTGGTCGGGCGTGTAGCCAAAGTCGACGTTGTCCATGACCAGGTCGCCGCGCAGCGGCACGTACTCGATCTCGCCGGTTGCGCGGTGCGGATGTTTCCATGCCCACATGCCGGTATGGTGGTCGGCCTCCTCGAGCTGCCAGGTATCGGGGTTCACCTGCGCGTTGACGAGCGTCACGTAGCCTTCGTCGGCTTCGGGCTTCTCGTCGATGAGCTCAAAGATGCGGTCGGCGCCGGCGAGGCCCATGACCACGGCGTTGATCTGCTGCGAGATCTGACCGATCTGTCCGCAGAACTGCTTGGTCATGTTGAGGAACGGCACCACGACGGCGATGGACAGCGTCATGCCCGAGATGCTCAGGTTGGGCACGCCCAGCGCCAGGAAGATGCCGCCTGCCAGTGCGACCAGCACGTAGAGCAGGTTGCCCAGGTTCATAAGGATGGGCATGAGGATGTTGGCGTACATGTTGGCCTTCTGCGAGACCTCGAAGAGCTTTTCGTTGCGCTCGTCAAAATCGGCCTCGGCGGCAGACTCGTGGCAGAATGCCTTGACGACCTTCTGGCCGTTCATGACTTCCTCGATATGGCCCTCGACCACGCCGAGCTCGGTCTGCTGCGCAATGAAGAAGCGCGCGGAGTTGGAGCCGAGCAGCTTGGTCATAAAGGTCATAAAGGCGACGCCGGCCACAATGACCAGGCACATCCACACGCTGTAGTACAGCATGATAAAGAACACCGTGGCGATGACGATGACCGTCATGAGCAGGTTGGGCAGCGACTGGCTGATCATCTGGCGCAGCGTGTCGATGTCGTTGGTGTAGTGGCTCATGATGTCGCCGCGTTGGTGTGTGTCGAAGTAGCGGATTGGCAGGTCCTGCATGCGGTTGAACATCTTCTCGCGCAGTTTCTCGAGCGAGCCCTGCGTGACGATGGCCATGGCGCGGTTCCAGAAGAGCGAGGACAGGATGCCGACGCCGTAGATGCAGGCGAGGGTGGTCACGAGCTGCAGAATCTTGGGCTGCGCGGTCGTCCAATCGCCCGACTGCCACGATTCGCTAATAATCTGCAGGGCGCTCTGAAGGAAGGTCGCGCCGATGGAGTTGATGATGGCGCAGAGCACCACGCCGGCGACGACGAGGGGCAAAAGCACGGGGTAGAAGCCAAAAAGCGTCTTGATGAGGCGCGACATGGTGCCACCCTTGCGGTTGAGCGCGCGCTCGGCAGTAGTTGCCTTACTCATGTGCCTCGCCTCCTTCCTGGGTCTGAGCTTGCGTTACGGATGCCTCGGTGTCGGCCTCGACGGTCCCTTCGCCCTCGGCAGACATCTTGTTTTGCGAGGTAAAGGTCTCGCGGTAGATCTCGCTTGTCTTGAGCAGCTCGTCATGGTTGCCGATCTGCGCGATACGGCCACCCTCCATGACGATGATGCGGTCTGCGTCCTGCACGGAGCTGATGCGCTGGGCGATGATGAGCTTGGTCGTGTTGGGCAGATAGCTTGCCAACCCTGCGCGGATCTTGGCGTCGGTCTTGGTGTCGACGGCGCTGGTGGAGTCGTCCAGGATCAAGATCTTGGGGCGACGCAGCAGGGCACGCGCAATGCACAGGCGCTGCTTCTGACCGCCGGAAACATTGGAGCCGCCCTGCTCGATCCAGGTGTCGTAACCCTTGGGGAAGCCGTCGACAAACTCATCGGCGCAGGCCAGATGCGCGGCCTCGCGGACCTCTTCGTCGGTGGCGTTCGGGTCGCCCCAACGTAGGTTCTCGGCAATGGTGCCGCTAAACAGCACGTTTTTCTGCAATACCATGGCCACTTGGTGGCGCAGAGCGTCCAAGTCGTAGTCGCGCACATCCACGCCGCCCACGCGCACGGTGCCTTCGGTGGCGTCGTACAGGC
>CABRWN010000072.1 GCA_902474645.1 uncultured Collinsella sp. | reverse complement strand
GTCAGATTGTCCAAATGCGGCCCGCGCAGCGTCGAGCAGTTACGCGGTTCGTAGAACCGCGTAACTTACAAAATGAGCATGGCGTCGCCAAAGCTGAAGAAGCGATAACGTTCTTCGATGGCAGCGGCGTAGGCATCCATGATCTGGTCGCGGGAGGCAAGCGCGCTTACGAGCATCATGAGCGTGGAGCGCGGCACGTGGAAGTTCGTGATCAGCGCGTCAACCACGTGATAGGTCGAGCCAGGCATGAGGTAGAGCTGCGTCGTCGCGTTCTCGCGCACCACGATGTCACCGCGGCCGAGCGTGTCGGCGCCGTCCTCACGGCCCTCAAAATAGCGCGCCGTCACGGCCGGATCGGACACCGGCGCGTCCGCGTCAAAGGCGCTTTCGAGCGAGCGCACTGCGGTGGTACCGACAGCAATCACGCGGTGCCCCTCGGCCTTCGCCTTATGCACGGCGTCGACAACCTCCTGCGACACGTGATAGCGCTCCGTGTGCATTACGTGCTGCGTGGGATCGTCCTCCTCCACCAGACGGAAGGTATCGATACCCACCTCGAGCTCGACGGCGGCAAACTTGGCACCCTTGGCCTCGATAGCGGCCATGAGCTCGGGAGTAAAGTGCAGGCCCGCCGTGGGAGCGGCAGCCGAGTGCTCCTCCTTCATGGCGTACACGGTCTGATATTTCTCGGGATCGCCCTCGTAATCGGTAATGTAGGGCGGCAGCGGCACGTGGCCGGCAGCATGGATAGCCTCGTCGAGCGTGCGCGGCTCGCCGGCGGCATTGCAACCGGCCGGCTCAAAACGCACCAGGCGGCCACCGCGGCTATCGGTGACAAAGTCGACGACCTCGGCCGTCAGCACCACGGGAGCCCCCTCGGGCGCATGGGCACCACCGGCGCGATACTCAATCTGAGCACCGGGCTTCAGGCGCTTACCCGGCTTGACCAGGCACTCCCAAACATGGCCCAGCGGGTCAACATCCTCGCGGCGCTTGAGCAGCAGCGTCTCGACCACGCCGCCCGAGCCCGTCTTGCGACCGATCAGACGGGCCGGCATCACGCGCGTCTGGTTGATGACGAGCACGTCGCCCGGCTCGATATAGTCGATGATGTCACGGAAGATGCGGTGCTCAACGGTGCCGCCGTGCTCCAGCGGCGTTCCCGCCTGGGAGCCCTTGCGATCCACCACCAGCAGGCGGCAGGAGTCGCGCGGCTCGGCAGGAGCCTGGGCAATCAGTTCCTCAGGAAGGTTGTAGTCAAAATCATCGGTACGCATCTTTGCCTCTTTCACAAAGCGCGTCAGTCGAAAAAATCGACTGACGCGCGCATCATTCTCCCCTGTATCCTATCAGCTTGTTGAGAGAAATATAGTATGGCAAACAGATTTGCGACTGTTTTCTCAACGCCCCGCTACTTAAGCGTTGCGTACATCACCGCCTTAATCGTATGCATACGATTCTCCGCTTCTTGGAAAACACGAGATTTATCGGACTCAAAAACCTCGTCCGTGACTTCCATTTCGGTGACTCCAAACTTCTCAGCAATTTCGGCACCAACAGTAGTATTAGTATCGTGGAAGCTCGGAAGGCAGTGGAGGAAAATCGCCTCGGGCTTTGCCATAGACATCACCTCAGCGGTCACACGATACGGCGACATGAGCTTAATGCGGCTTTCCCACAGCTCTGCGGGCTGACCCATGCCAACCCAAACATCCGTGTAAATTACATCGGCATCACGAGCGCCTTCCTCAATATCCTCTGTAATGGTAATCGTCGATCCATGCTCGGCCGCAATACGACTACATTCTGCAAGGAGTTCAGGGTCATAGGATGTAGCCCCCTCCGAATTTCCCCCGATTGGGCCGCAAGAACAGTAGTTAATGCCGAGCTTAGCGCAAATGACCATGAGCGAATCGGCGACGTTTCCGGCCGCCTTACCAAAAAATGTAAGTTTCCTGCCCTTAATCTCTCCAAACTCTTCACGCATGGTCAGAATATCGGCAAGCACTTGAGTCGGGTGAAATTCAGTAGTCAGCCCATTCCAAACGGGAACCCCAGCTTTTGCAGCAAGCTCCTCAACCTTCGTCTGCTCAAAGCCGCGGTATTCAATTCCGTCATACATGCGGCCAAGGACGCGAGCCGTGTCCTCAATCGACTCCTTTTTGCCCATCTGGGACGAGCCCGGATCCAAATAAGTTACACCCATGCCAAGGTCAAGTGCACCAACTTCGAAGGCGCAACGAGTACGCGTGGAAGTCTTCTCAAATAGCAAAACAATATTCTTACCTTCAAGGTATTTATGCGGAACACCGGCACGCTTCATGCTTTTGAAGTTAGCAGAAAGCTCAAGCAGATACTCAATCTCTTCCGTCGCGTAATCAAGCAGCTTCAGAAAACTGCGCCCAGCGATGTTAACACCCATATTCGCCATCTCCTATCACAGTGGATTTGCAACTAAATATCTTCGCGCCAGAAGGGCATGCTCATGCAGCGCGGGCCGCCACGACCGCGGGACAGCTCCTCGGAGGGAACGACCAAAAGTTCCAAACCGTTCTTGTAGAGCTCATCATTTGTGACAACATTGCGCTCGTAAACACAGACTTTACCAGGAGCAACGGCAAGAGTGTTCGACCCGTCGTTCCACTGCTCGCGAGATGCCTCAACCATATCGCCGGCACCGCACTCAATAAGCTGCACCTTCTCCACGCCAGTAGCCATTTCAAGAATATGTTCAAGCGTGTCATCAATCTCTTGAACAGCGACCATTCCCTCAGAGTCACCACGAGTCAGACGATAAACACGAAGGGTCTCAAAAATACCGGGATAAACTGTGAACTTATCGAAATCCACCATGGTGCAAACGGTGTCAAGATGCATGTAAGCATAGCCGTTGGGGATTTTAATAGCGTAAACGGTATCGATCTCAGAATTCCCAGATCCCCAGAACAAATTCTTCGCAAGCTCCTCAATCGCAGCCGCCTCAGTTCGCTGGCTAATTCCAATAGCCAAGGTATGAGCGTTAATGTTAAGCACATCACCGCCCTCGATATGCCAGGGATTCTTATGGTCGTACCAAATCGGAGTCCCTACATAATCGGGATGGTATTTGAAAATCGCTTCATAGAAGGGCACTTCACGATCTCGCTGTTTCCAATACATATGGTGAAGCAGAACGCCTTTGCCCACGGAAGCAAGAGGATCGCGAGAGAAATATGAGCTCGGAAGAGGCTTCAACACCAAATCATCGGGCTTCGCATCCTCATTATCCATCATACTAAGCGTAGTCGAGACGCGAGGCAGCTCAAGGTCACGATAACGATACCCCCCCATAGCCTCAAGTACGAACTGATACGAATCTGAAATAGCGTCGAGCTTTTCACGAACAGCCTGCTCAAGCAGAGGATTGACAATCCCGCTCTCAGCCATAAATGTATCGGTAAACTCAGCGCGAGCCGAGGGGCATGCATCCAGCGCCTCAGCAACGAGTTTCTCCATATAGAGAACCTCAACACCTTCGCTCCTCAGAAGATCCGCAAAGGCATCATGCTCCTTTTGAGCCACATCAAGATAGAAACAGTCGTGAATCCAGACATCCTCGAACTCTTCCGCCTTTACGTTCACAAGGTCACGGCCGGGGCGGTGAAGCACAACTTTCTTGAGCTTACCAATCTCGCTGTGTACATTCAGTCCTTTAGACATTCCTGTTACTCCATTTCAGCCATGAAACCTACAGGGCAATAAGTCCCGAGATTGCTACGAATACGATATTGATGAGCGACACGACCAAGAAGAATTTCCAAACGGTCTTCCACCACTGGCCAAGCTTGATCTTACACACGCCCAAACCCGCTACAAGAATGGCGCTAGTAGGACAGATCAAAGACATCGTCGCGCTACCCATGGAGAGAGCCCACACGGCAGCCTCGGGATTAAGGCCCATGAGTTCGGTCAAAGGTCCAAAAATGGGAGCGGTCAGTGCTGCAAGGCCAGATGAGCTGGGAACCAGAATCGCCAGGAGGTTCTCAACCGCATAAAGAAGCGTAGTAAAGAGAACCGCCGGGATGCCGCCCAGACCAGTAGCGAGCGCATTGAGGATGGTATCAATGATCATGCCGTCAGAGGCAATGACAAGGATGCCACGCGCAAGTCCAACGACAATTGCCGAGAAAGCAAAGTCAGCGATACCCGCAACAAATTCCTGAGCGATGACGTCCTGACTAAAGCCCGCAATAACACCAGCCAACAGACCCATGGCCAAAAAGACCGCAGAAATCTCGTTCATATACCAGCCCTGGGTCACAAGTCCCCAGATGATAAGGCACATTCCAGCGATAAATACCGCAAGCACGCCTTTTTGACGACCCGTAAATTCCGCGTCAAGGGCAGATTCATCGGCAGCGAACTCGACTTTCTTGGCGATATCATCCTCAAATGTGATCGATGACTCAGGGTTCTTCTTTACCCTTCGTGCATAGAGGACAACCCAAGTAATTGCAACGGCGGTCAAAACAACCCAGGCAATCATACGCAGCCACAGCTGGGGGTTGCCCTGAATACCAAGAATACCTTGCGCAATGAGAACATTAAACGGATTAATCGTTGAGGCGATGTAACCCGTGCGCGCTCCAACGAACACGACCATGAACGCCGTCATCGAGTCGAAGCCCATAGCCATCATAATTGGCATGAAGATCGCAAAGAACGGGAGAGTTTCTTCCGCCATGCCAAAGCTCGTTCCGCCCAATGCAAAGAGAACCATCGCAATAGGAATAATTAGAATGTCTTTGTTCTTAAAGCGGCGAACGACACGACCCATTCCGCTCGTGATAGCGCCCGTTTTAGTAATAACCTGAAACGAACCGCCCACAATCAAGATGAATGCAACGACCTCAATTGCCTCTTGTATACCGCGCGTTGGAGCCTGAAGAACATCGAAGACGCCTTGTCTGAGATCTACTTCATCCCCGGTTTCCTCGTCAATATATGTCTTTTCACTCTGCTCATACGTACCTGCGACAGTGACTTCACGACCGTTCACCTCCTGACGCTGATAGGACCCAGAGGGAACAATCCACGTGAGAACAGCGAAGATGACCATAAGTGCAAAGATGATCGCATATACGTGCGGGACCTTGAACTGCTTGATGCCTTTCGAACTTTCCGCTGCCATATCTCCTCCTTCATTCCTTTTCCCTTCTATCCAGCTGGCACCATAAATGTATGAGGTTGCTCAGCGGTGGTCGGCCAACCATCGCCATCGTGTCGCTTTTCACCTATGAACGGCAGCTAAAGTGACGTTATTAATCAATCTGATATTTAAAATTGATGTTATTTATCAATTACATACGTCTTTTAACTTTTCCGCAACACAACAAGGAACCTGCCTTAGCCTTATATAAAAACCAGCAGGACAGGAGACAGACATGCAAGGCGTACACATAACAAATGAAATCGGTCATTTAAAAGCCGTACTTGTCCATCGACCAGGAGCTGAAACACAAAACTACCCTGATGCCGACTTCAGCCAAGTTTTCTCCCTGCGAAAATGGAGCGGTCGTTTTGACCTCGACAAAGCAATATATGAGCACGATTCCATGGTTCAATTGCTTGAGAAACATGGCGTAGAAACCATTGAAATTAGGGACCTTCTCGAAGACTCACTTGAAACTGAGCCCCAATCACTTAAATATTTTATTGATGACTACCTCCGTTGCAGTGGGGCAACAGGCAGAGAGTTCCTCGAGACAATAACCCAGCTGTTTGAGAACGCTAAGAACACCCAGGAATTGGTGAATATAGTACTTAACGGCATTCGCTTTGGAGACACTGAGCTATGTTCAAACCAGTCGGAAACACTACGGGCGCTCGTGCACGAGCAATTTGACCCCGCCTCGCTCTTGGTCAATCCCCTCAACACGCTTTTTTTCACTCGTGATCCTGCTGTGGTAGTCGGAGACGGCATCATCCTAAATCATATGTATTGGCCTGAGCGTGATCGTGAGGTCGCCTTATACCGGCAGATATTCACCCACCACAAGATCATGGGAGAAACCCCAGTATGTGATTTGAACAGGAGTAGTTACCATATCGAAGGCGGAGACATTCTTGTTATCAGTGCTAAGACAATATTAGCTGGAATCTCTGACCGAACTGAACCCGCCGCCGTCGAGTCACTTGCCAAAGAGCTCCTGACCTCAAATAAATTCCAGACCACCGAGCTAATTGCGATTCGAGTCCCCTCTGACGGGCTGCGTATCCACCTCGATACGTTCATAAGTAGAATTGATCACGACGCGTTCCTCATCGATCGTGAGATATGCAATGCCGTTGATGCATACCGCATTCAACTAAAACGATCCGGAAAGGGCCTTACGATCACTCCTATCGATCGCACGATTCCGGAAATACTCTCTGCAGCCTGTTGCGAACCAATAAAAGTAATTGACTGCGGAGGCGGGAATCAAACCGCCTACGAAAGAGAGCGCCGGAACAACGCAACGTCTATCCTTGCGCTCTCGCCAGGAAAACTATGCGTATATGAAGAAAACGTTTGGACCAACGAAGCGCTTGAGAAAGCAGGAATGGAATTATTCCCGTTATCCATTGACGAGCTCACCAAAGGCTATGGTGGCACAAACTGTCTATGCCTCCCTCTGTGGCGAGAGGATCTATAGCCATGGGCTTCGGGGCAAATATTCGTAAACTCCGCACCATGGAGCATCTTGGTCAGGCGCAACTTGCAGAGATGTTGGGGGTATCTAAAGAGACCGTTTGTCGTTGGGAAAAAAGTCGGTATGCCCCCCGTGAGCGCCATATTGAAAAGTTACAAACGCTCTTCGGTTGCACCCGCGATGAACTTGTTGGCGAGGAAAACGGTTTGGCCGTAAAACTCGCAAATAAAAGAATCGTCACCGACGAAGACCCTGCTATCCACGAAATGGAGGGCGCATTTCCCGTCATCGATATCGAATCGCAAAAGCGCCGCATCACGCACAGCCAACAAAATGTTTGCGCGCCCGTAGACGTAGCCAAGCGTCACCCACATAGCGTTTTCGTTAAAATCAAAGGTGACGAAATGTCCCGCATTTACCCTCCCGGCAGCTTACTACTTGTCGATACCACCGCAAAGCCTTGGAACGGCTGTGCTGTATTGGCGCTCGCAGACGGTAAAACACCGGTAATTAGGCGATTTGCAGAAGGAAACGACATGATTGTGCTGTCGTCCCATTCTTATGCAACAGCAAGTCCGGATCTGATGTTTAACAAACGGAGAATTAGGATCATAGGAGTCGTCGTTTGGTATCAAGCAAGCCATGATCACACGCTTAATTAAATCGACTTTCCCAAAAACGACCGTACCGCACAGACAGCTCAAAGCCCCAGCCCAAATGAACTACTTTTTGGCGGCTTTGCGCTCGTCGCGGATGCGGGCGCGGTCCATAGCCGCCTCGACAGCCGAGAAGCGGCAACCACAGTAGTTCTGCCGATACATGCCAAGCTCGTGCGAACGGCGTGTCGCCTCGGGGTAATACGGGCGAAAATCGCGAATCACCGGGGTGAGCCCATGTGCCGCCGCCAAGCGCTCCAACACATCATTGCAGGTTTCAAACAACTGATACGGCGAGACGGCGAGCGTCGTGCCCACAAACTCAAACCCGCGCTCCTGGGCCACACGGCACGCCTCGGCCAGACGCAGGGCATAGCATGCGCGACAGCGACGGGCTCGATCGGCGCCCAGCGGGGCCACGCCGGCCTCCCAGCGCTCCCGGTCCTCCCCCGCCTCGATAAGCTCGATGTCGCCATCGGCACACCACCGGCGCAGCTCGTCCAAACGCCGCTGCCATTCATCGTGCGGCTGAATATTGGGGTTTGTCCAGCAGATTGTGGGCTCAAACCCCTCCTCGCGCAGCAGGCGAACCGGCTCAAGCGAGCACGGCGCACAGCACGCATGCAGCAACAACGACTTCATCGATATCTCCTCACCCAAAAAAGCGCACGCCAAAGGACGTATCCTCGCAGGCGACAATGCGGCGGTCGCGCAGGATCGTCCGCACGTAGCACCAGTCGCCCACGCAGCCCGAAAGGTGCAAACCAGCCGCCAGATAGCACAGCAGCGGATAGCCCGAAAACGCAAACCCCAGGGCAAGCGTTGTCGTCACAACAA
Source organism: uncultured Collinsella sp. (assembly GCA_902474645.1). Taxonomy (GTDB): domain Bacteria; phylum Actinomycetota; class Coriobacteriia; order Coriobacteriales; family Coriobacteriaceae; genus Collinsella. Next base: position 1,492 of record CABRWN010000072.1, on the reverse strand, counting down.
CCGTCGGCGCCAGGCAAACCGCCACGTACCGCCGGCGCGAATACACCACGCCCTCGGCGCAGGCATAGATCATCGCCGTCTCGCGATTCGCCCCAAAGGTCACCTGCGCGCCCGCAGGCGCCAGCAGCTTAAAAAACACACCGTGCACCAGCTCGTGCACGACAAATGAAGCCGCCGAAACCGCAGCCAAGCCGACTATCCAGCCCACAACCGCCGTCCAACCGCCCGCGTCAGCCGCATCCAGGTCCGCGGGCCCGCCCAGCAGCATAAACACCGGCACCAGGCACACGGCAAACACGCCGACTACAACCATCCCCCACACGAAGCAAGCGTGCAGAAAATCCTCGTCTTCAAACGCATGTATGTTGGAAATCTCATTCATAGCATCTTAGGATAGCGCCCCTGTCACGTACCCGTCCGCATGTGCGATAATGTCGAACGATATGCACGAATTGACCACTGCGTCGCCGAGTCCCGCGCCCGGCCGCGCTCTCACCATATGCGAAGGAGTCCCATGGCATCCAAATACTCCATGAACGACCGTCCCAGCTGGCCTCGCCGCGCCATCGTTACCGCCGGCGAGCCCTACGGCAACAAGGGCCTTCACTTTGGCCACGTTGGCGGCGTCTTTGTCCCTGCCGACTTCTTCGCCCGCTTCCTGCGCGACCGCCTGGGCCGCGAGAACGTCATCTTCACCTCGGGCACCGACTGCTACGGCTCGCCCATCATGGAGAGCTACCGCAAGCTCAAGGAGAACGAGGGCTACGACAAGTCCATTAGCGAGTATGTCGAGTCCAATCACTCCCGCCAGGCCGCGACCCTCAACAACTACAACATCAGCTGCGACATCTACGGCGGCTCGGGCCTTGAGCCGGCTGCGCAGATTCACAACGAGGTGACCGCCGAGATTATTAAGCGCCTGCACGAGCAGGGCACCATCTCCAAGCGCTCCACGCTGCAGTTCTACGATGCCAAGGCCGGCACGTTCCTCAACGGCCGCCAGGTAATCGGCCGCTGCCCCATCCAGGGCTGCAAGTCCGAGAAGGCCTATGCCGACGAGTGCGACCTGGGTCACCAGTTTGAGCCCGAAGAGCTCATCGCGCCCAAGAGCCAGCTCACCGGCGAGGTGCCCGAGCTGCGCCCGGTCGACAACCTCTACTTTGACCTGCCGGCCTACCTCGACTTTATGAAGACCTATACCGCCAAGCTCGCCCAGAATCCGCAGGTTCGCTCCGTGGTCTCCAAGACCATGGAGGAGTGGCTGCTGCCGGCCCAGCTCTACATCCAGAACAAGTTCCGCGAGGCCTTCGATGCCGTCGAGGACCAGCTTCCTGAGCACACCGTGCTGGAGCCCGAGGGCAACAAGAGCAGCTTTACCGTCACCTTCCCCAGCTGGAAGGAGCGCGACGATGCCCACGCGGTGCTCGCCAACGGCGGGGTGCGCTTCCGCAGCGGCAAGGCGCTCGTGCCCTTCCGCATCACCGGCAACATC
>CABRWN010000071.1 GCA_902474645.1 uncultured Collinsella sp. | reverse complement strand
ATGCCGCCTTGCTTCAAGGCACCTTGCTCGCTCTGGCGGGTTTTCGCTGTCGGTACCAAAACGTCGGTGTTGTCGAAGTAGTCATTGGGGACGTTCTTAAATGACTACATAGCATGAGAGTGGATAATCTCCCGGTTTGAGCCTGCATTCAAGCTCAAAGTGGGAGATTATCCACTCTCATTTGCTATGCGTCCGAAAATCCACGCTCGTTTGTTTTCTGCTTACATTTGGAGGAAAAGCTCGTGGAGGTGCGTGTCTTCGTCGAGTTCGGGGTGGAAGGTTACGCCGAGCTGGTTGTCTTGGCGGGCGGCGACGATGCAGCCATCGACTTCGGCCAGGGCCTCGGCATCGCCGTGCACCTCAACGATGCGGGGTGCACGGATAAACGTCAGCGGCACTTCACCGTTGATGCCGGATACCTGCCCCCTGGTCCGAAAGCTGCCGAGCTGCCTGCCGTAGGCATTGCGCTCGACAAGTACATCCATGGTTGCCAAACGCGGCGTACCCTTATCGTCGTGGGCGGCAAGGTCGTGAGCCAGTAGAATCAGGCCGGCGCAGGTGCCCAGGACGGGCATGCCTTCAGCGATGCGGGCACGAAGCTCCTCGAGCATGCCCAACTCATCAAGCAGCTTCCCTTGAACGGTGGACTCGCCGCCGGGAAGTACCAGACGGTCAAAGTCCTGCTTCAAATCAGCCGCCTGTCTCAGCTCAATGCAACGTGCGCCCAGCTCGGACAGCCTCGCCTCGTGCTCGGCAAAAGCGCCTTGGACCGCCAGCACGGCGACCGTTTGGTCTGCATAATCGCTCATGTGCGATCCCTTCTGCTGGACTAGCGCCCGCGCTCCTCCATGATAATCTCGATCTCGTCGGCGTTGATGCCCACCATGGCCTCGCCCAGGTCCTCCGAAAGCTCGGCGATGAGTTTGGCATCGGTGAAGTTGGCCACGGCCTTTACGATGGCGGAGGCACGCTTGGCGGGGTCGCCGCTCTTAAAGATGCCCGAGCCGACAAAGACGCCTTCGGCGCCCAGCTGCATCATCAGCGCGGCGTCGGCGGGGGTCGCTACGCCGCCGGCGGCAAAGTTCACGACGGGAAGCTTTCCCGCGGCATGGACCTCGTGCACCAGCTCGACCGGAACCTGCAGTTGCTTGGCTGCCTCAAAGAGCTCGTCATCGCGAAGGGCAACAACGTCGCGGATCTGCTTTTGGATCTTGCGCATGTGGCGCACGGCCTGAACGACGTCGCCCGTGCCCGGCTCGCCCTTGGTGCGAATCATCGTGGCGCCCTCGGCAACACGGCGCAGCGCCTCGCCCAAATCGCGGGCGCCGCAGACAAACGGCACGTCAAACTGGGTCTTGTCGATGTGATAGACGTCATCGGCAGGGGAGAGAACCTCGGACTCGTCGATGTAATCGATCTCGATGGCCTGCAGGACCTGTGCCTCGACAATGTGACCGATGCGGCACTTGGCCATAACAGGGATGGAAACGGCCTCTTGGATGCCCTTGATCATCTTGGGGTCGCTCATGCGCGAGACGCCGCCTGCGGCGCGGATGTCGGCCGGGATGCGTTCGAGTGCCATGACGGCGCAGGCGCCTGCCTCCTCGGCGATGCGCGCCTGCTCGGGTGTGGTGACGTCCATGATAACGCCGCCCTTGAGCATCTGCGCGAGTTCGCGATTGAGTTTGACGCGATCGGCCTTGCTGGTCTGTTCTGCCATGGTTGCTCCCTTGGTTGGCATGTGCATTGCTTGACGGAACATCCTATCGGGGAGCTGGGTATGGCGAAATACTCAGTTTTCGAGATAATGACAAGGTCAGATTAATACCAGATTGAATGACTTAATAAGGTCAGGTGATAGGCTCATGCTTGACTACAATTTGGAAAAACGCGGTGAAGCATCACTCTATGAGTATATTTACCAGCAAATTCGAGATGATATTGTTGCTGGCTGTATTGCGGCGGGGGAGCATCTGCCGTCTAAGCGCGCCTTTGCCAGTCATCTGGGAATCAGTGTCATTACTATCGAGAATGCATATAGCCAGTTACTCGCTGAGGGCTATATTTGCTCAATGCCGCGTCGTGGCTACTACGCTTGCGAGCTTCCGGATGCACCGGTTTTGGCTTCGGCTGCGGAGGGCATCGACCGAGATGCCGTCTCTGTGGGTCCCAGCGCGCATGATGTCAGTCGACAGGTTGAGCGATTCGATGCACTTTCTCCTTCCGCTTTGGAGGCGGCGCGGCTTTGGCAAAGCGCGCTGCGGGCGACGCTGGCATCCGAAGACGAGCGCGAGATCTTTTCGCCCGCACCGGCACAGGGCACCGCTCGGCTACGACGCGCAATCGCTCATCATCTGCGCGGGACAAGGGGTATGAACGTCGATTCCGATAACATTGTTATCGGTGCGGGCGCCCAGCTGCTCGATACCATGTTGGTTCAGCTGCTTGGAGCCGACAAGGTATATGCCGTTGAGGACCCGGGCTATTTGCGCCTGACGCGCATCTATCAGGCTATGGGCTGCAAAGTTCGGCATATCCCGTTGGATGATGACGGCGTGGACCTGAGTGCTCTGCAGAAAAGCGGGGCCGATGTCCTTCACCTGATGCCGTCCCATCAGTATCCGACCGGCCTTGTGACGAGCATTGCGCGTCGCTACGCGCTGCTCAGCTGGGCAGCCGAGCAGCCGGGCCGGTATCTCATCGAAGATGACTTTGATTGTGAGTTTCGCCTTGCCGGCAAGCTGATTCCCGCGCTCGCATCAATCGATGCCGCCCAGTCGGTTATCTACACCAACACGTTTTCGAAGAGCCTGTCGTCGGCGTTGCGTCTAGCGTACATGGTGCTGCCCGATGAGCTAATGGAGCGGTTTAGGCGCAACCTTGGTTTCTACGCCTCGTCGGTGAGCTCTGTTGACCAGGTTGCTTTGGCGCGTTTGCTGGAATCGGGTGATTACGAGCGACACGTGAACCGCGTGCGCGTTCGTGCTCGCGAGGCGCGTGATGGCCTGGCGGCGCTTGTACGGAAAGCGTTTCCGGCAGGGAAGGTCTCGATCGAACATGCGGACGCGGGCCTTTACTGCACCGTGGTTGCGGAGCGCGGAGCGGGCGGAAGCTCTTTTGTGCGGGCCCTCACGCGCTCGAGTATCCCTTTTGTCGATATCAGTGACTGTTATTGGTGTGCCGATGGCGCATCTGTCCCTGAAAACTCAACTCAAATTCTTGTCCAGTATGACGATCTGAGTCCAAAAATGCTTAATACCTTGGAATTGCAGCTAATGGGGGGCGCTCTGCAATCTAAGTGAGTAGACTTTTGGCGTGATGACGAGCAGGCAGTTTTGTAGCAAGCTATCTACCTGCGGTTTTGAAAAGCAGGATGACCGGCCTGCTCGGGATGTTTAAAAAGGTCTACTCACTTGCCGCGCAAAGCTTCCGCATGAGAAAAAAATGGGGTTTTCAACAGGTCTTCGTCCAGCTCTCGGCAAGCTTTTGGCCAGTTGGGGAGGACTGTTGAAAACTTAGCAGTCCGTTCGGCGCCATTTTTGGTGCGTTCGCGCCAATGCGTGTCTGATTGGGTTGAAATCCGTGTTTTCCTGTGCCTATGAAGGATCTACTTTGTGACATATCGGCTTTTAGGTACTGGCGTTTGCCCCCTCAGGTACGCGCTTTGTGTCCGCCGCTTCCACGGCCGGAAGAAGACCGGCAGCGATATGACCTCGCCCGTAACCCGACGGCTGCGGTTGTGCTCGGCTTTCCGTTGCATACATTGGTTCGGACGAGAAACAAACGGACTTGTCCTGCCAGCATTAGGCAGCGGCTGTTCTTGGGCGAGCACCCCAGGGAATCCGTGCTGGAAACGGAGCATGGGTTTTTGATTACGTCTCCTCTACTGACGGCATTCATCATGTCGCGGCATCTGACGGATCTTCAGCTTCTTTTGGTATTGGCGGAGATGTGTGGCTTGTTTGCGGTGTGTGCCCTGCCGGCGGCACTTGAGGCGGAGCTTTCGCGTGCAATTGATTCGGGCGCGATTTCGACAACTTTCGGTTGGGTGCGCTGCCCATCCGAGGACGGCACCGCCTCAAATTTATGGCGTCGAGACGCTTTGGTTTTGGGCGGAGACCTTGACCGTTTTTGTTCAGATGTTTGCGGGATGCGTTACGGCAATAGATTTATGGCGGTATCGCAACTCGTTCCATTGGGTGCCGCGTCGCCTTTTGAGGTCGAGGCGTATTTGTTGCTTGGACTGCCGCGAGCCCTGGGAGGCGAAGGGTTTTGCGGCATAGAGCTCAATGTCGAAGTGACGTTAAGCACAAGTGCTCGAGCGATTGTGGGAAAGTCCCGTGTATATATCGACCTACTTCTTTCTTCGCCGGACGGTAGGCGACAGGTGGCCATTGAATGTCAGGGAAAGGCCTCGCACGGACGCGCAGGGGATGGCTTGCGTGACGCTGACCGCATGACAGCCCTTCAAGCCATGGGCTACGATGTACTTCTCCTGACACACAGACAGATATCCGATGAGGATAGATTCCGCGCGATCGTTAAGGCCGTATGCAGGATGCTCGATGCTGAATATCGTGATAAAAGCTCAGATGAGCAAAGGGCTGAGACATTACTCAGGTCTGAACTATTCGTTGACTGGACAAAATTGGGAGTAATCGACGGAAAGATGCCCGTTAGACACAAAACAGCTCGATCGTGGACGGCCGCGGTTCTAAGTGAGTAGACTTTTGACACTTTGGCGACCAGGCCGTTTTGCAACAAGTCATTTACCTGCGGCTTTATAAAGCAATATGGATGGCGTGCTCGGCAAGTTCCAAAAAGTCTACTCACTTAGTTTTTGACGAGAAACCTATGCCGAAGGCGGTCCTATTTCAGGGAGTTAACAAGTTTGTGAGGCACGAAAAAGGCCCGAACCATGCGGTCCGGGCCTTATAAAGCTAGAGAATGTCTCTCAGGCAGTCGGCTTAGCCAAAGTAGCGCTTGAGCAGGCCGGCGAAAGCCTTGCCGTGGCGGGCCTCGTCGCGAGCCATCTCGTGCACGGTGTCGTGAATGGCATCAAGGCCAGCGGCCTTGGCGCGCTTGGCAAGATCGGTCTTGCCGGCGGTTGCGCCGTTCTCGGCCTCAACGCGCATCTCGAGGTTCTTCTTGGTGGAGTCGGTCACGACCTCGCCCAGCAGCTCGGCGAACTTGGCGGCGTGCTCGGCCTCCTCGTGGGCAGCCTTCTCCCAGTACAGGCCGATCTCGGGGTAACCCTCGCGATGAGCGACGCGAGCCATGGCCAGGTACATACCGACCTCGGAGCACTCGCCCTCAAAGTTGGCGCGCAGGTCGGCAACGATGTCCTCGGAGACGCCCTCCATCTTGGCGACGCCCACGACGTGCTCGGCAGCCCACTCGAGCTGGCCCTCCTCCTGCTTCAGGAAACGAGAACCGGGAACGCCGCACTGGGGGCACTTGAAGTCCTCGGGCAGCTGGTCGCCGTCGAACTCTTCCACATAACCGCAAACGGGGCAAACAAACTTCATGATTCGATCCTTTCGATCGATGGCGATTGTGCGCTCGCCCGGTCCCGTAAGGGCCCTCTCCGGACGTGCGTCTTGACGAGTTCTATTATCCATAAATGCAACCAAATGTGAAGCCTATTAGGAATGATTTTTAATAAAACAATTTTAAGCATGTGAAGATGTTAATTGATTAACGGTTTGCAAGTCATATACGGACGCCGATGAGTACAATCGGGCGAGCAAATGTTGACCTATCAACAAATGAAGGAGTTTCCTTTATGCATCTAGCCCGTCGTGCCTGGTGCCGAACATATCAGACGGTTTTTCGCATTGCATTGCCGATCCTGCCCTATACCGAGCCGCGCATTTTGGAGCATGCCGAGGATGTGCCCGCGGTGCTTCAAAAGCGCTCGATCCAGAAGGTCCTTATCGTGACAGACCCTGGTATTGCACGTTTGGGGCTCACGGCATCACTCGAGCGTGCGCTTACGGCTCAGGGGATTGGCGTTACGGTCTATGCCGAAACGCGTGCGAACCCCACGGTCTCGAATGTGGAGGAAGCGGCGGCGCTGTATCGCGAGAACGACTGCCGGGCCATTATCGGCTTTGGTGGAGGATCAGCCATGGACTGCGCCAAGGGTGTGGGGGCGCGCATTGCGCAGCCAAACAAGCCCATCAACAAGATGCGTGGCCTATTGCGTGTCCACCGTCTCCTGCCGCTGCTTATTGCGGTTCCCACTACCGCCGGCACGGGAAGCGAAGTCACGCTCGCGGCGGTTATCACCGATAACGAGACGCACTATAAATACCCCATTAACGATTTTGTGCTCATCCCGCGTTTTGCGGTTCACGACCCCGAGTTTACGCGCGGGTTGCCCGTCTCCATTACGGGGCAGACGGGCATGGACGCCTTGACGCATGCCGTCGAGGCGTTTATTGGGCGAAGCACCACGCCCTATACGCGCAAGATGGCACGACAGGCGGTGCAGCTCATCCATGACAATTTGCTGGAGGCCTATGAGCATGGCGACAACATGCGTGCGCGCCGCAATATGCTTTCGGCGGCGTATAAGGCGGGTGTTGCCTTTACGCGCTCTTATGTTGGATACGTTCATGCCATCGCACACAGCTTGGGCGGGCGTTACGGGATTCCGCACGGCTTGGCCAACGCCATCATCCTGCCGCATATGCTTCGCGCCTGTGGCGAAACTGCTGCTCCTAAGCTCGCCGATCTTGCCCGCATGGCCGGTATCGCGCCGGCTACCGCGCAGGACAGTCTTGCGGCCGAGGCCTTTATCGATTGGGTCGACCGCATGAACGAGGCCCTGGGAATCCCCAAATATGTCTTGGGCATTCACCGCTCCGATATTCCGCAAATGGCGGCCCATGCCGATGCCGAGGCCAATCCCCTGTACCCCGTTCCTCTTTTAATGGACCGCCTGGAGCTCGAGCATATGTACGAAGTTGTTGCAGGTGATATGTTTGAGGACGAGAACTAGGAGGGTTCATGAACACCGAGGAAATTGCGCGCATCGTCGGCGATCAGCGCACCTACTTTACGACGCACGCTACGTTTGATGTCGACGCTCGACGTCGCGCGCTCGTGAGTTTACGCGATACGGTGCGGGCGCACGAGGTCGATATTGCCCATGCGCTCAAGACCGATTTGGGAAAGTCGCATGACGAGGCTTATATGTGCGAGATCGGCACGTCACTTTCCGAGATTCGTCATCAGATTGCGCATGTGGCTCGATGGAGTCGTCCGTGCCTGCGTCCGTGTGACCTCGCCAACGCCGTGAGCGTGTGCAAAACGCAAGCCGTGCCCTATGGCGTCACGCTCATCATGGCTCCGTGGAACTATCCGTTTTTGCTGACGCTCGAGCCGCTCGCTGGCGCCCTTGCCGCGGGCAATACCGTGGTCATCAAGCCGAGCGCCTATGCTCCGGCATCGAGCGCGGTGCTCAGGCAAATCTGTGAAGAGGCATTTGATCCGTGCCTGGTGACGGTTGTCGAGGGCGGTCGCGCCGAAAATGAAGCGTTGCTCGATGAGTGCTGGGACAAGATCTTCTTTACCGGTAGCGTTCCGGTCGGCAAACTCGTTATGGAGCGCGCAAGTAAAAACCTTACGCCCGTGACGCTTGAGCTGGGCGGAAAGAGTCCCTGCATCGTGGATGCGACGGCAAACTTGAAGGTCGCGGCACGGCGCATCGCCTTTGGTAAATGGCTCAACGTGGGGCAGACCTGCGTGGCGCCCGACTACCTGCTGGTCGATGCGCGCGTGCACGATGAGCTGCTGGGCCTCATCAAGGAGGAGGTCCGCCGCATGTTTGGCGAGCATCCGCTCGATAACGAGGATTACGGGCATATCGTCAACGCCAAACATTTTGCGCGCGTGCGCGGGCTGATCGATCCCGATAAGGTCGTGCTTGGAGGTGCCGCGCGCGAGGCTTCGCTCATGATTGAGCCGACGATTTTGGACGGCGTGGCCCCCGATGACGCCGTGATGCAGGAGGAGATCTTCGGTCCCATCTTGCCGGTGCTGACGTTTGAGAGCCTAGACGAGGCCGAAGCGTTTATTACGGATCGTCCGACGCCGCTGGCCCTGTATATCTTTAGCCAGGATCGTGCAGTTCAGCAACGCTTTGTGCGCTACGTGCCCTTTGGCGGCGGCTGCGTCAACGACACGATCATGCATTTGGCCACGAGCCATATGGGCTTTGGTGGCATGGGCGCGAGCGGTATGGGGCAGTACCATGGCCACGAGAGCTTCGATACGTTTAGCCACAAGAAGAGCATCGTGAACAAGGCGACGTGGCTGGACGTGCCATTCCGCTACGCTCCTTACGCAAGCTGGAAGCACAAGTTCGTGCGCATGTTTGTGCATTAAAATCAGACAGGATAAATTTGTGTCCGCACGGGCTCGTAGACTTCTCAGTAAGGTTAAGTGCCGGTTTATCCGGCCGTTAGAGGAGCTGCCATGTACGAGCCTTCACGTGTTCTTTTGTCGTTTCATATTGCAGGATTTCAGTATTCCGACGGTGCCTTGGTCCTGGGCGATCTTAAGGTTGGCGATAAGCTGAGGCTGTGTGCCGAGCGCGATAATCCCCATGACCCCGAGGCGGTTGCGATCTATTACGGCAACGCCAAGCTTGGCTATGTTCCGGGAAACGAGGTTGGCCCGCTGTCCTTGATGATGTATTACGGACACGAGGGTGTATTTGAGGCGCACGTGCAGCAGGTTGCCCCCGAGCGTAGCCCGTGGCACCAGGTGCGCGTTGGCCTCTATGTGGTGGATGCCCGCCAATCGGTAAGGGAGGCTGCCATGTTTGATGACGATGACCTGTTCGATCTGGCAGACGATCCGTTTGAGTGGGATATGCTGCTCGATGACGATGAGCTGGAACAGGACCGTAAGAAACGGCGGGACAAGAAAACTCAGGGTGACGCTTCGAAAAAGCAGGACAAACACAGCCGCGGCCTGTTCGGCGGGCTCTTTGGCTAACCGCCGCATCGCTGTGTCTGTATACTTAGCACGAGTTTGACGCGTTGCGAAATGAGGGCATAGACGATGATGTGGTTTACCGCCGATCTGCACCTGGGCGATACGAATATCTTGCACGATATGGATCGGCCGTTTAGTTCGGTCGAGGAGATGAACCGCAGGGTCATCGATGCCATTAATGAGCACGTGGCGGCGGACGACCGCCTCTACGTCTTGGGAGATTTTACCTATCGTTTGCCCCTGGCGGAGGCGGTGCGCCTGCGCGAGCGTATCGAATGCAAGAATGTGACACTCATCCGCGGTAACCATGACGGCGACTGGGAAGATCCAGACGCCCCGCAAATTTGGGAAGACGTGCGCGATTACCTGGAGATTGCTCCCGGCTATGCCAAGGGCCATCGTCTGGTGATGAGCCATTACCCCATGCTCAGCTGGAATGGCAAGGCGCGCGGTGCCATCATGCTGCACGGACATATCCACAGCAGGGGAGACCGCGCCAACGCGCGCAACCGCGATCGCGAGCGCCCCATTTACCGCTACGATGTGGGCCTCGACGCCAACGACTACAAGCCCGTAAGCCGAGACCAGATCCTGAATTTCTTTGGACTGTAGCTCGCAAACCGCCACGAAGGGGACAGGCACCTTTGTGGCGGTT
>CABRWN010000070.1 GCA_902474645.1 uncultured Collinsella sp. | reverse complement strand
GCGGCAGCTTGAACTCCTTGGTGATGAGCTCAAAGGCCCAGGCGCAAGCCTGCTCCTTGGAGACGCCGCCAAAAGAGAAATCGCCGAGCATCTCGAAGAACGACAGGTGACGGCCGTCCTCGCCGATGCAGTCGATGTCGTTGGTGCGGACGCACTTCTGGCAGGAGATCGCGCCGATCTCCTTCATGGTCTTCTTGCCCTGGTAGTACTCCTTAAACTGGTTCATACCGGCGTTGGCAAGCAGCAGCGAGGGGTCGTCGGGGACAAGGGACGAAGAAGGATAGAGCTTAAGACCGCGCTCCTCAAAAAAGTTGAGGAACTTAGAGCGAATCTCGGCCGTAGTCATTGACGGGTAGTCAGCACTCATAGAGGGAATCTCCTCGGTTTCACATCGAAACAGTTCAAACGTAACGATATTACCATCCCGCCGCGCAAGTGCAAAAAAGAGGGCCGCCAAACAGCGACCCTCCAGCGAAAGTGCATGTTATTTAGGACTAAGCAATCCTTTAAAAAATAGTTTTAGTAAAATACCATATAAGAATCATCAGGAAGGAGCGAACGATGAATACCAAACGATTTGTCCTGAATGCACTTCTGGTAGTAGCACTTTTAGCGCTCTTGGCCTTCTCCTGCTGGTACGCAAACCAACCAGCATTTGGCTACGTATTGTATGCAGTAATGTCCGGCGATAAGGCTTATTACACTCTACGCGCAATTGACGTTCTCTTTTTCTACGTAGCCGGCCCCTTATCAATCGCTTTGCTCGCGTTTCTTGTCATTTACAACTTCAAGAAACGCTAATAGGACCTAATTAGAATCCGAATCGTCCATGGAGCCGTCGATGCCGGTTTTGGTATCGTCGTCCGAGTTGGAGTCATCGTCCTTGGCGAAGGGATTCTTGAAGAAGCCCGTGGCATCGGGTTGCAAACCCGAGAGCTTGATCCAGGGATTATCGAACTCGGGCTTAGGCATCGCCTGGGCCTCGGGCGCGGTCTCGTTGCCGATAAGCTCGGACTCGTAGATGAAGGTGTCGTCGCCGAGCGCGTCGTAGGCGGCGACCGGGTTGCCATCGGCATCGCGATACGGTGTGCCCTTAAACACGGCGCCGTCATAGGCCACAAGCTGGCGGCCGGTCTCATTCTCGAAGTAGTACACGAAGATACCCTTGAGGGCCGCGCACAGTGGGATGGCAATAATCATGCCGATGGGGCCCATGAGTGCCGAGCCAATAACGAGCGCCGTGAGGCTCATGATGGGATGCACCTGCACCGAGCTCTGCATGACCTTAGGCGAAATCACGTTGTCGGTGACGTTTTGCGCGATCATTGTCACGATGAGCGTCCATAACGCCAACATGGGGCTGAACATAAAGCCGAGTACCGTGGCGATTGCCGCGCTCACCCAGGGACCGACGACCGGAACCAAGTGCATGATGCCGGTAAAGATAGCCATGAGCGCCGCATACGGATGGCCGATGATCATAAAACCGATAAAGGCGAGGAAACCACCGCAGATGGACGTCACGACCATACCGCGCATATAGCCGCCGACAGAGCGAGAAAGGATGGCGACCATAAAGCGGTACGAGGTCTCCTTCTCCTGACCGATGATGGTGCAAATCTCGTGGTGCATGCGAGGGTAGTCGCAGGCCATCCAGTACGCAAGCACCAGGCCAAGGAAGATCACGAACAGCTGCGAGGCCGTATTGGTGATGAGCGGGAACACACCGCGGCCAAGCTCGGCGGCAATCTGAGACACATACTTCGATGCCACGGTAACCAGGGACGAAAGATTATCGTCCAAATACTCCTTGAGCGGCGTGTTGTTGAGCGTCTTGGCATGCGACATCATCTCGTTGAGGTCGCCACCCGCAACACGAAGCTGCTCGGGCAGGCGGCTCAGGACTTCCATGATCTGACCAAAGAGAATCGGCGACAAGATGCAAACGACACCGACGAGCACGGCAACAACAACAATAAGCGCGATAAGCGAACCGATGCCGCGGTTCACGCCATGGTGCTCGAGCCAGTTGGTGATCGGGGACATCACAAAAGCAATGATGGAGCCGACGGCAAGAAACTCAATAACCGGTGCCAGGATGCCCATAAGGTTAAAGATGACAGCGGCGATGACAATGCAGCCGACAACAGCCCAAATGCGCAGCGTCAGAATGCGGGTGTCGCGCAGCACGCGATCGGTTTGTTGGGGGTGCTCACTCATGAACGAATCATCACTCCGTCGGGGTCGATCTTGTCCTGAATCTTCTTAAGCGTGCGGCGCAGCAGGCGCGAAACCTGCACCTGAGAAATGCCCAGCTTCTTGGCGATCTCGATCTGGGTCATGCCCTTCACAAAGCGCAGCTCGATCACCTCGCGCTCGCGCGGCGAGAAATCGCGGATGGCTTCCTCGATCACCAGGCGGTCATCGGTAAAGTCGAGCTCGTTGTCATCGTCGGCGTAACGGTCGAGAATCGAGGGCGCATCGTCGGAATCGGACGCACCAGGAGCCTCGATGGGCACTGAGGTATAGGCCGAAGACGATTCCATAGCCTCGAGGACCTCATCGACAGTCACATCTAGATACTCAGCGATCTCCTCAACCTTGGGCGAACGCTGCAGCTCGTTGGTAAGTTTGTCAGTAGCCTGGTTGACCTTGGCCGAGAGCTCCTGCAGACGACGCGGCACGCGCACACTCCAGCCCTTGTCACGGAAATGGCGTTTGATCTCGCCCAAGATAGTGGGTGTCGCAAACGTCGTGAACTCGAGTCCGCGCTCGGGGTCAAAGCGGTCGATAGCCTTGAGCAGGCCCAAATAGCCAACCTGCATCAGATCATCGAGCGGCTCGCCGCGGTTCTTAAATTTGTTGGCAAGAAACCTTACCAGGTTCATGTGGGACATGACGAGCTGCTCGCGTGCGTCCGGGTCACCGGTCTCTTTATAGCGACGAAACAGCTCGCGGGTTTTCTCCTTGTCCCAAGCGGTCTTACCGCTCCGGGAACGTTCGGTCATATTAGATATCCGCCTTGAGGTCGAGGGAAAGCGTCAGGGGCGCCGCAGTCTTTTCGTAGGAATCGCACACGCTCGCCAAAATGAGCTCGGCATACACAGCGGCCTGGTCATCCTCGTCGACGGTGGCCTGGTCGCCAAAGGTAAAGGTCATGCCAACGTGAGATTCGTCGACATCGAATTTGATCGAGATGTCATCGGAATCAACAGCCGTGCAGCCGAAAATAAATGCTTCCTCGGCAGCCATACGAATGTCCTCGATGCGATCGACGGACATGGAGCAGAGCGCACCGACATTTGCCGCCGTCATGCGCACAAGGCGCGCCAGACGCGGGTCGCCAGCAACGGTCAGCGTAATGGGGCAAGTTGCTTCGCTACTCATCGCAGGACTCCTCGGTGGTCTCGGCGGGCGTGTAGGTGTAATACTGGGCCGCTTTAGCAGCAGGCTTCTGTGCATCATTGTCACCAGCAGCGACATCGTCCCCGGCTTCGCCAATCAGGACACGCTCGGTCGGCTGCTCGGCTTCTTCGGAAGCGGAAAGCTTGCGCTCGGCGTCGGACGCGGGAGTCTTCACCTTGTTAAAGAGTTTCTGCACGGCACCGGCAGCGGAGTCTGTCACACTCGACACGGCATTGCTGGCCTCGGCCATACTGCCGGTGACCTCGGAAATATCGCGGACGACCGCCTCGACTTCTACGAGGTTGGAGGTAAGGGCATCAACTGCCGTCTTGCTCGACTTAAGCAGCGGCTCCATCTGGGCAAGTGCCGGCGTAAGCTCGTCGACAGCGCCGTCGAGTTTTGCCACCACCGGCTGCGCCTCGGCGATGGTGTTGTTGAGGTCGTTCACGGTCTTATCGAGCGAGTCGACAACGTTGCGGGTCTTGCGCAGGGTAAGCGCGAGCTCAACAATAGCCCACACGCCGGCAATGGCAAGCACCAGCAGGGCGATTTGAATGGGACTCATACAAGCCTCCCGAAGGAATCGAAATACAGACGCCTTTCATGGTACCCCAAAGAAGGGGAAGATACCCAAAGGGAATGTGCGAGGTGCCAAGGACCTACTTGGGTGCATTCCCGCTGCGGTCGCGCTCGCTTTGCTCTACGCGCCACTCTTCCCAGCCGCGCCCGGCAGGCTGCCAGAACGCACCGCGCTCCAGCCCCTCGGGCAAATAGCGCTGATCGACCCAGCCTTCGGGATAATCGTGCGGGTATTTATACACACCGTAGTCGTCGCTGCCTGGGCGATGGCGATCGCGCAGATAACTCGGCACCTCACGTAAACCGCTGCTATGAATATCGGCCAACGCCGCGTCAATCGAGGCCTCACATGCGTTTGACTTAGGCGCCAAGCACACATAGAGTGCAGCCTGAGCCAGGTTAATGCGGCACTCGGGATAGCCAATGACCTCGGCAGACTTAAACGCGGCATGTGCCACCAAAAGCGCCTGCGGGTCGGCGTTGCCAACATCCTCAGAAGCGTGAATCATAATACGGCGAGCGATAAACTTAGGATCCTCACCAGCATCGATCATGCGCGCGAGCCAATAGATCGTGGCATCGGGGTCGCTACCGCGCATGGACTTGATGAACGCGCTGATGATGTCGTAGTGCATGTCGCCGTTTTTGTCATACGTAAAGCCGCGACGCGGGTTGGCGATCTTCACGTCATCCACGGTGATGGGATAGCGCTCCCCCGCCGCGGGCGCTGGCGTTCCCTCGGTATCGGGACGCGTGACGGCAATCTCGCTCGCAAGCTCGAGTGTCGTGAGCGCCGAGCGAGCGTCACCCGCTGCCAGCGTGCAGATGGTCTTGACCGTATCCTCATCGACCGAGAACTTGCCGTTCAAACCCTGCGGCGCCTCGAGCGCACGCTCGATAAGCGTGGCGATATCCTCGTCTTTAAGATGCTCAAGCTCCACGACGCGACCACGTGAGAGCAGTGCCGAGTTAACCTCGAAGTACGGGTTCTCCGTCGTAGCGCCAATCATAATGACGGTACGGTTCTCAACTGCATGCAGCAGGGCATCCTGCTGCGACTTGGAGAAGCGGTGAATCTCATCGATGAATAGAATGGTGCGGCGGTTGTACGTATTCAGGCGTGTCTTGGCCTCGTCAATCACGCGACGCAAGTCCTTCACAGTGCCCGTCACGGCGCTGACCTCGACAAACTCGCTCTTGGTATGGTTGGCGATAATGTGGGCCAGCGTCGTCTTACCCGTACCGGCCGGCCCGTACAGAATCACGCTCGAAAGCACATCGTGCTCGATCGCGGCACGCAACCATGAACCCTTACCGACGGCCTTTTGCTGGCCCACATACTCGTCAAGCGAATTGGGGCGCATGCGCACCGCAAGCGGCGCATTCTGAAAGGAACGCTCGCGCGTCGAAGCAGAAAAAAGGTCGTCCATAGTCATCCCGTGCATCAATCAAAAACGTTTTCCACTAACAGTATACCGATTTTATACGAACTACCGTTCGTTAATATAGGTACGGTGTGGAAACTCCAGACCAGGGAACAGCTTGCTCGTGAGCTCGCAGAAATAACCGTCCGTCATGCTCGCGATATAATCCACCACGGCTTGATCCTTGTCGTCCTGCCAGGCATAGGTGCGATCGTAGTAGGAAAGCTGCTGCTCAATGCGCGAAATATGGTGTTTAAAGATGTAAGAGGACTCGTCGCCACTGTTTAGATCCCGCAGGCAACGGTCGTAGAGCTTTACGAACGCCTCGCGCAGCTCCGCCTCGGAATCGCCCTCGATACCGCCCTTACTGTAGATCTTCTCGTAATTCTCCCGCTTGGCACGGCGAATTTCCTCAAACAGGTCCTCGCTCATCTCGATGCGCGGCTTACCATAGCTGTGCTCAACGATATCGATGGAGGCATGCGTGAGGATCCAACTGTTGTAGGCACCGCCCCGGCCATCATCAAAAGCGTCGGGTGACAGCAGGCCCGCCGCGATCGCATCCTGACGGTCACGACCGACGTAGGCAAGAATATCCGAGATGCGAACGACGCAGCCCTCGAGCGTCATGGGACGCAGGTGCTTAATTGCGCTATAGCCCGTGGCAATGCAATCCTCAACCGTCGGGTCAAACTGGTCAAAGGAGCCCATGTCCGAGAGCTCAAACACACGCTGCTCGTACTCGCCGTTATGGCATAGCACGCCGTCGAGCGTCTGGAGCGACACGTTGCGGCCATACAACGCGTCGAGCACCCGGACCGACTGCACGTTATGGAAAAAATAACGCCCCGTACGCTCATGATAGATATCGTTGAGGAAGCGCTCACCGGCATGGCCGAAAGGCGTGTGTCCCAAGTCATGACCCAGGCCAATCGCCTCGATCAGATCGCAATTGAGCCCCAGGGCGCGACCGATATCGCGCGCAATGCGGGAGACAAGCTGTACGTGCAAACCGCGGCGTGAAAGATCATCATTGCTACGGAAGCTAAAGACCTGCGTTTTGCCTGCATAACGGGTGTACGCCGGAAGATGAAGTATCTTTTCGGTATCGCGCATAAACGCCGGACGCATAAGCGTGCCTTTGTCGGCGGCGCGATCAATACGACGAATGACCTGATCGTCGTTGCAACGATACGGGTTGACATAGCCCGAAGCAAGATCGGCGGCAATGCGCTCGACAAGTTCGGGCGACAACGCCGAGGGAATACGGTCCATGCGCGCCTTAATGACGGCCGTTTCTTGATTAATTGCCATGGCATGCTCCTTAAGAAGGATGCGCAATCGGTTACAAAGTGCAGCCCACGACCTCGATTATGGCAAAAATCGGCACCAAAAACGGGAGCAATGGCAGGGAGCGCGATTTTGTGAAGAGGCAGGAGAGGGCCAGAGCCAGGAGTGCGACGGCAAATGCCACGATGCCACCCATAGGGTCGAGCGTGCAAAGCGCGAAGAGCGCCTTGGCATCCCCCATGCCGATGCCCGGGATTTGGCGAAGACGACGCCAGAGGGACTCAGTCAGCACGAGAGCAAGATAGACGATGACCGCAAGACCGGCATGGTCAAGCGCCGTGTTAACGCCTTTGTAGAGCCAAACGCCCACTAACGCCGTCACCGCACACGCACCGGCAAGCTCATTGGGAAAACGTCGCTGACGGGCATCAATCGCCGCGCCGGCAAAGATGCAAATCCAAAACGGGATATAAAACATCGAGTGCCTCCTCGAGCTGCATCGCAAAAGCAAAAACCATCACAAAGGTGCCGGTCTCCTTTGCGGTGGTTTTGGAGGTGGTTATTTGGCGCCCTGCATGACCTCGTCGAGGGTAACGTTTACGGCATGCTGGGTAGGAACCCAGTCGACCTTCAGGAACAGCGCGGCCACCGTGATGGGAATATAGCTGAACATAAAGATCGGGAAGGTAAACAGGTTAGTCACAAGACGCCACTTTTGCGCGCAGTGAATGTGCTTGTACTCAAAGATAGTTGTGAGCAGCGCCAGGATAAAGAACGTCTGATACATCATGGCGAAGGTCATAATGAGCGAAGCGGCGCACGCCTGCATTTCGACTTCGGTAGCCAAGAAACCATGCGAAAGGCCACCCACAATCAAGAACGTCGCATTAGCGAGCATCGAGATCAAGGACAGCAGCATACCTGGGGCGATGGTCATAAACATGTCGTAAGCGGCAAAGCGATGATAGCGGAAGGTCGATTTGACCAGGTGCTTACCGTAGGTAAAGAACACCTGGTAGAAGCCCTTGGTCCAGCGCATGCGCTGTTTCCAGGACGCCTTAAACGTCACGGGCTGTTCGTCAAAGAACTCCGCCGGCGCATAACCGATGCGAATGCCGTGAATGGCACAGAACGTGGTGAACTGGATGTCCTCGGTCAGCGTGTGGAACTGCCAGCCGTGCATGCCCTCGATCACGCTCGCCGAAATAAGGTAACCCGAACCCGAGACGGCGCAGGACGTCTTACAGATATTGCGCGCGTTGTTGAGAAAGCGCGCCTCACGCAAATACCACGTAGCATTAGCCGCCGAGATCCACGAGCTGCCGAAGTTCTTGGAATTGCGATAGCTCGTGACCACATGGAAGCCCTGGTCAAAGGCATCGTTCATCTTGGACACGTAATCGCGGGATATGACGTTGTCGGCATCGAAGATAAAGTAGCCCTCAAACGTGTCGGGATACTCGTTGAGAATGCGATCGAAACCAAAGTCCATGACCCAGCTCTTACCCTTACGGGCCAAGTCGTTACGCTCATAGACGATGGCGCCCGCCTCGCGCGCGAGCTGCGCCGTGTTGTCGGTGCAGGCATCGGCGACCACGAAGACCTCGATGAGCTCGGACGGATAATCCTGGTCCTTGATGGAGCGAACGAGGTTGGCGATCACGGCCTCCTCGTTATGCGCCGCGATAAAGAAGGCATAGCGGTGGAGTTTTTTGGCCTTGGGAGGCGCGACCTCGCCACGAAGAGCGCCAATGACAAAGAAGACCACCTGGTACAGAAAGCAGACCGTGAGCAGCGTGACGACAATCTGGTTGAAGATCACGATGGGTGTGTTGGTTTGTAAAAAGGCGAGCATGCAGGCTCCCAGCAACGCGTAACGTAAACAATCGTATATCTTACCGCAGGCTTACCGAGTTCAAGAAACCACCTAATACTGGCTAGGCTTCGAGAAGACCGAGCTGCGGAACGATTTCATCTCCAGCGGCCGTGCGACCGAGCGAGCGCGGAGCCAGATCGTCGAGAACCGCAGCGAGATCCCACGGCAACTCGTCGCGGCACTCAATGCGCTCCCCCGTCACGGGATGGTCAAACGCCACGCGCCAAGAATGGAGGAACTGCCTGGTCAAACCCTGATCGGCACGGGCATCGCACTTGCCGTAGAGCGGATCGCCCACGCAGGCGTGATTGATATGGCGCATGTGCACGCGAATCTGATGCGTGCGTCCGGTAAACAGATGACACTCGACGAGCGTATAGCCGTCGTCGAAGCGAGTGGAATCAAAGCGCTCGAGCACCTTGAAAGTCGTGATAGCCTGACGCGCAAAGGGGTCATCGGAAACCGCCATCTTCACGCGGTCGCGCGTCGATCGGGCGATACCGGTGTTGATAGTGCCCTCGTCCATGGCGATGTGCCCGTGAACGAGCGTGATATAGCGACGGTCGAGCGTGCGCGTGCGGATGAGATTTTGAAGCGCGCGCTGGGTATCGTCGTCTTTTGCCGCGAGCATAAGGCCCGAGGTATCGCGATCCAGGCGATGCACGATGCCGGGGCGGTCCTCACCCTGCACAGTACCAAGATGATCGATGCCGCAGTGATAGACCAGAGCGTTCGCAAGCGTGCCGCTCTCGTGGCCATGGGCGGGATGGCACACCAGGCCGCGCTGCTTGGAGAGCACGATAAGGTAGTCGTCCTCGTAACGAATATCGAGGGGAATGGCCTCAGGAATCACGTCAGTCGGATCGTGCGGCTCGGGCAGGTCGACCGAGATGCGGTCACCGGAGCGCACGGCATACTTTTTTGACAGGCAGGTCTCGCCGTTCACGATTACGGCACCGCCCTCGATCAGATGCGCGCAGGCAGAGCGCGTAGGGCAGCCGTCATTGGCGCCCAGATAGGCGTCGAGACGCTGGCCAGAGCAATCGTCGGCAACAAGAATATGGATGTCGGCCATTAACGCTCATTCCTTTCGCGAATCTTGCGGGCACGCTCCCCACGCTGCTTGGCTTTGCGGTTGGCGCGGGCCTCATCACGGGCATTGAGCTCGGCAGTCGCATCGACTTCCCGGGCCGCAGGGCTCAA
>CABRWN010000069.1 GCA_902474645.1 uncultured Collinsella sp. | reverse complement strand
TCGATTTGGCTCCTCCCTTGACTCCGTCAAAGGTCGCCAATCGAAATCGTCGGGCGGGGTCGGAGGGCCCTGCGTTTACATACTCGCCGAGGTTATTCGTCTTCTTGCTGCGGGTGCCTGGTCTGATAGTAAATTGCGGTGGAATAGTTCCTATTTGGGCTCAAATAGCTGAATCTAGGAACTATTCCACCGCAACTTCTGACCCGGGCTCTTAGCTGAGAGTAGCACTGACATTTGTCCTGAAATGGCTGGTCGTTAGGGGTTGCTACCGGTAGTTGCGGTAGGGTTGGGGCAGATTCTAACTAGAAATGGTGGTCGCTACCGGTTGTTCTCGGCATACTCGGCTCATTCGATTACGGTCACCACATGAAAGGAACTGCCATGGATCTTGCGATGGCACAGCGGCTCGTTGATCGCCGCAAGGCTGCCGGGCTTTCTCAGGAGGCGCTTGCCGCCCAGCTGGGTGTGAGTCGTCAGGCTGTCAGTAAATGGGAGCGCAGCGAATCCTCGCCCGATACCGACAACCTCATTGCACTCGCCGCGCTGTATGGCGTGTCACTGGATGAGCTGCTGTATGGGGAAGCGACTGGCGACGGCGACGCCGAGGCTTCAGATGAAACCGAAGAGGCTGAGGACTCCACTGACGAAGTCTGTCATGGCGGCAAGCCACTTGTCGACATTTCTCTCGCGCGCGGCATCCACGTTATTGATCCCAACAAAGGCGAAGAGGTGCATGTTGGCTGGAGTGGCATCCATGTGACTAGTGAGCGCAAGGGTGAAGAGGTACATGTGGGACCAGGCGGATTGCATATCGATACGCTTAAGGACGATGGACATAGCGTGCATACCAATGACGACGGCACCGTCACCATCGACGGCGAGACGTTTTCCAGCTGGAAGGAAGCACACGACAAGCTCGACCATCATGGCAAGCATTTCAACACCGGGCTCGGACGCGCATGGAACAAATTCCCCTTTCCCGCGCTCGTCGCCCTCGCCTACCTGATGCTCGGCATTGCCTACGGCACATGGGGCATGGGGCTCTTGCTCGTCTTTTTGGTTCCCGTCTACTACGCGATTGGTGACTTTATCGATCGACGCCATTTGTCAAAGCTCATTGAATGCGTCTATCCAGCGGCCGCCATTGCATGGTTCCTCTACATGTGGCTCTGTTTGGGACAGCCCCATCCTGCATGGATCATCCTCATCACGATTCCCATCGTAAAGGCGCTCATGCGCTGGTGTCGCAAACAATGGAAGTGCCGCAAACAGGCCTAAACCGCCCCAACCAGCCAGCGCCACTCATCCGACACCGCCCGCCCCTTCCAAGTTGCGGTGATATAGGGACTGTTTTGAGACTCCAAAGCGCCAAACAGTCCGTATATCACCGCAACTTACAAACAACTGGGTCAGTTCCGGCACGGAGATTAGCATTGAGCTGACCGCGCGCCAAGAAAAGGGCCTATTTACTACGTTTAACTCGATGGGGCCAACCATGGCCGCCTTTTTCGAAAATCGACAGGCCTTCTACCTGCGGTTTTATTTTTCGTTTCCCGGCATGGTTGAGGGTATCCAATTAAACGTAGTAGATAGGCCCGTTTTGTGGCATACGACCCATTCAGGCCCAATCTCGAAGGCTAAAGAGAGCCTCTCATCCACGCCCGCGAACGAAAACCAAATAGAATGAAAGGCAAATGGAAAAGCCCGTTTAGCGAGCGGAGGACATATGCGCGACGTAGCCGAAAGCGACTGGAAGCTGTTTAAGAAAATGCTTCCCCAATGGCAAGAACGTTATATGGAAAAGCTCATCGGCCAGTACGTTGAGATGCTGAACGGCGACAGCGAAGCGTCCAGTAGATTTTGGGCACTAGAAGAGCGCCTCAATAGAGATAAGCTGTCCTCAGGCGTAATTGCAAACGACATTCGCCGCAGCACAATGCCCCGCGAGATAGCCAATTTGCTTATCGACAGCGTGATCACTCTTGACGACCTTGACGGTTTTACCGAGGACATTAAGAGCTATGCGCAACACTGGATTGGCCAGTAAGAGCACCGAACGACAAACATCCCCAGCAAAACGGGGCGAACGCCGGGCCACCTAATGGTTGTCCGGCGTTTGCCCAGATAAAACCTGTCAAAATAAACCTGTCCCTTTTTGGCAGGTTACTCGGCACTCTTGAGGGCGCCGACCATGTCGATCTTGTTGAGGGTACGATTGGTGGCGAGGTTGACGATAAACGTAAAGCCAAAGGAAAGCACCACGGCGAGCACGTAGCTTAGCGGCTCGACTTCGACGTCAAAGTACAGCGACGGCATCTGCAGGATGTACGTAAAGCTCTCGGCAAGCAGGCCACCCAGCGGAACGCCCAGCGCAGCGCCGATCGCCGTGAGGATCAACGTCTCCTTGTTGACGTAATGGTGCACCTCGCCACGGCGGAAGCCCAGCACCTTGATGGTCGCCAGCTCGCGCTCGCGCTCCGAAATGTTGGTGTTGGACAGCGTAAACACCACCACAAACGACAGGCACGCCGCCATAAAGGTCACGAGCACCACGACGGAATTGATAATCGCAAAGTTCGCCTCGTAGTTCTGCCAATGTTCGGCCGTGCTCGAAATCGTAAGCCAACCGTCACTCTTAAGATTCTTGCTAAACGCAATCTGGTCGGCCGACGAGCCCTTAAGCAGCACAAAGACGCCGTTAAGGCGTGCGCTTCGGCCAAACGCGCGCTCATAGGTGTCCTGCGTCATATAAAGCGTATTGCCCAGATAGTTAAGCGAAATGTCGCTGACTTTGACCTTGGCGACATTGAGCGACGAATCCTGGACGTGCGCCGTATCGCCCGGTTGAATCCCCAGCACTAGCTGTGAACTCTTGCTCAGATACACGTCTCCGTCACGCAAAGACAGTGGCTCTTTGGACTCATCCTCAAGGCGAACATAGTCGTCCAGATCGTTCGTGCGGTCATCGGGCACCACGATCAGCTGCACGGTCTCGCTCTTTCCGCCGAATGTAAAGGTGACGTTGTCGGTCATAATCGGCAGCGTCGAAGTCACGGTCACGTTGGAATCATTGGCCACGCTGCGCTCATCCAATGCCGCGCACGTCTGCGAAAAATCGTCGGGATTGGCGACCGCCAGCAGATCGTAGCGTGTGATGTGGCCGTACTGCTTGGGCGAAAGCGCGACCGACGTATCACGAATGCCCATGCCGCAAATCACAAGCGCCGTACAGCCCGCGATGCCAAAGATGGTCATAAAGGCGCGCTTTTTATAGCGGAATAGGTTGCGTGCAGCGACCTTGTTCAAAAAGCCCATACGTCGCCAAATAAAGCCGATGCGCTCGAGCAAGATGCGCGAGCCAGCACGCGGGGCCTTGGGACGCATGAGCGAGGCAGGGGTCTCGGCCATCTCGTGGCGGCAGGCAATAATCGTAGCGCCCACCACGCCCACGGCAAATAGCGCCACCGACACGAGCGACGACACGATGTCGTACGAAAGCAGCATCTGGGGCAGCGAATACATGTCGTCGAACACCGTAAACAAGAACAACGGCAGGCCCACAAAGCCGATGATATTGCCGAGCACGCCACCGATCAGACACGCCCACAGCGCGTAGTCCACGTATTTGGACAGGATGCGCCCGCGCGAATAACCGAGCGCCTTATACAGGCCGATGAGCGTGCGCTCCTCCTCGACCATACGCGTGGCGGTGGTGAGGCTGATAAGCACGGCGACGATAAAGAAGATGAACGGGAACACCGTGGCGATGGCCTCAATTGACGAGCTATCGCTCTCCACGCTCGAGTAACTTGCGATATTGCCGCGGTCCTGGATGTACCAGGTGCATTCACCAAGGTCAGAGAGCTCGGCGCGGGCATCGGCAAACTGCTGGTCGGCGGCGGCACGGCGCTGGTCCAGGTCGGCTTGCGCCTGCGCACGCTCGTCGCTGCCCTCGCTCATGCGATTGATGTTGTCCTGCTCAATCCCAAAGAGCATATTCGCCTGGCGCTCGGCCGCATCCAAGCTTGCCGGCGTGTCGACCGTCAGTTCCTGAGCGCGCGCCTTCTCACGCTCCTCGCGGATCTTCTCGATATTGCCCTTGACCTCATTGATCTTTGCCGCGTAGGAATCCGAATAGGAGTTGAGGCTCTTGGCTCCCTCGACGATCACGTGGACCGCGGAGTAGGAAGAAGATGTCGCGGCGTCCTCGCTCACATAGAACTTATAGTCCGCCGCCGAAGCAGCGCGAAAGGCGTTGACTGTCGAGTCAGAACTTACATCAGTGGGGTCGAGGACCTCAGCCGTAATGGTGTAATCGCCCGCGGCAAACTGGTCCTTGGCGCTTTGATTGGACGAGCTCGCGTCATTGGCGGCAAAACTCACCGTATCGCCGATTTTCTTGCCCGATGCCTTCAGGAACTTCGAAGTCACCGCGACTTCATCGGCGCTCTCGGGCAAATCGCCGTTCACGAGCACCGGCTGATCGATGTTCTCCTTGGAGAGACTCTGCACGACCACGCGCTCGCGCGTTGTGCCCACGGCGGTGTAGGCGGTCTCGGTGTAGATGCCCTCGGCTGTTTCGACGCCATCGACCTCTTGTATGGCGTCGAGATCATCGTCAGTCAGGCCATAAGTCGACTGGACGTTGATATCGTAGACATTCTGCTGGTCAAAGTAGGCGTCAACCGAATCGCACAGGTCCTCGCAGCCCGCCTTAAGGCCGCACATCACACTCACGCCAAGCGCGGTGATGACCACAATGGACAGGAAGCGCTTAAGGCTGCCTCGGATTGTGCGGTAGATGCCACGGCGAAAAACCGTCGGCACCATATCGTTTGAGCTTTGAGCGGTACGGTAGGTCGTAAACTCCCGGTCGCGCTCCGTGTGCTTAGCATCGCCGGTTTGGCTGTTTTGGCGGTCTTGGTCCATGGGCGCTACCACTCGATCGTCTCGATAGGCACGGGATTTTGCTGGACCGTCTCGCTCTCCACGCGACCGCTCTTAAAGCGGATCAGGCGATCGGCCATGGGCGCCAGCGCGGAGTTGTGGGTGATGATAATGACCGTAATGCCTTGTTTGCGACAGGTGTCCTGCAACAGCTGCAAGATCTGCTTGCCAGTTTTGTAGTCGAGTGCACCCGTAGGCTCGTCGCACAAAAGCAGCTTGGGGTTCTTGGCCAGTGCGCGGGCAATGGACACGCGCTGCTGCTCGCCGCCCGATAGTTGCGCGGGGAAGTTGGCGAGGCGCTCGCCCAGGCCAACCTGACGAAGCGTTTGCTCGGCATCGAGCGAATCGGGGCAAATCTGTGCCGCGAGCTCGACGTTTTCGAGCGCCGTCAGGTTGGGGACCAGATTGTAGAACTGGAAGACAAAGCCGACGTCGGCGCGGCGGTATTCCACGAGTTGCGCCTCGTTAGCGGAGCTCACATCGCGCCCGTCCACCGTCACGGTGCCGGAAGTCGCCGTATCCATGCCACCCAGAATGTTGAGCGCCGTGGTTTTACCGGCGCCCGAAGCGCCCAGGATAATGGCAAGCTCGCCGCGCTCGACCGTAAAGCTCGCGCCGTCGAGAGCGTGGATGCGAGCATCGCCCTCGCCGTATGCTTTGATGACGTCTTTAAATTCGATATAGGCCATCGATCGGTTCCCATCTGGTCGGATAACTCTTTAGTATTACCCATTTCGCACCGACCAAAAAGGGACAGGTTCATTTTGGCAGGTTTTATATGGGGAAACGGCAGCTATAGATGAGGCGCCGGGGAGGCAGAGAAATCATCGATTGGGTCAGGCCGACCGCCAAACACAACGCACGCATCTCAATCTGTCAGCCAAATCATTCGAACAGCTGTTCGTTTCTATGATATGATCCAGCTATCTAAGCAGACCAATACGCAGAAAGGCGGCCAACATGGCGTTCGACTTTAAGAAGGTATGCAAGGAGTTCTACAAACCTGCAAGCAAGCCGAGTATCGTAACTGTCCCGCCTATGAGCTATGTTGCCGTTCGCGGAAAGGGCGACCCAAATACCGAAGGTGGCGAGTATCAAAACGCCCGCCGCTGCTTTACGGCATCGCCTATACCGTCAAGATGTCGAAGAAAGGCTCAAGGAGTATCGAGGGCTATTTCGACTTTGTGGTACCTCCGCTCGAGGGTTT
Source organism: uncultured Collinsella sp. (assembly GCA_902474645.1). Lineage (GTDB taxonomy): Bacteria > Actinomycetota > Coriobacteriia > Coriobacteriales > Coriobacteriaceae > Collinsella. Next base: position 3,637 of record CABRWN010000069.1, on the reverse strand, counting down.
CTGGTGGCAAGACTCCCCGAGCGGCGACATCGATTATGTACGCAAGGACGATTTCAACTTTATCTCGTGCATCCGCCTACCCGATTTCGTCACCCGAGATGACTTTGACTGGGCGGTCGCGGAAGCCACGACCAAAAAGAAACTGGACTTTTCCGCCGTCGAACTGCTTAAAGTTGACGAGGGTCTCTGCGTTCAATGCATGCACACCGGGCCCTACGACAACGAACCGGCGACCGTAGACGCTATGCATGAATACACGACCGAGCAGGGCTATGTCCCCGACTTCTCAGATACCCGTTTACATCACGAAATCTATCTCTCCGATCCACGCAAGTGTGCGCCGGAGAAACTTAAGACCGTGGTTCGTCATCCTATCAAGCGCGCTGAATAGCGTGGAGCGTCATTTCACGCGCTAGGTTTTAAGCCAGCCAACCAGCCGCCTCCTAGGCTGTCAAGCAATTATCTTGACGCGGCCCGCCGCATCTTATATCCCCTAGGGGAAACTCCGTCCCGTTCTGAAGCCTCAAACTGGGATGCAGTTTTCGCTAGGCGCCCCAAGAGGAAAGTGCGTCCCACTCCGCAGCGTCACGCTGGGACGCGCCCTCTGCCCACGCTCTCTTCCGCCGGCGTTTCCCCAGATAGAGCCTGCCAAAATAAACTTGTCCTTTTTTGGCAGGTTTTAGAAGCGGACGGTGAAGGTGATCTGGTTGCCGTGGCCGCAGACAGAAGCGCTCCCGCCATGGGCCTCGGCGATGGCTCGCACCACGGATAGGCCCACGCCCGAGCCGCCCGTCTTGGAGTTACGCGAGACATCTGCGCGGTAGAAGCGGTCGAACAGCCGGTCCAGGTCACCCTCGGGCAGCTCATCAACAGCATTCGATACAACAAGCTCGGCCGAGCCTTTGCCCGCACCGCGCGAAACGGCACGCAGGCTTAGCTCGATCACGCTGTCCTCGCTTGCGTAGCGTGTGGCGTTGTCCAGCAGCAGCTCAACAACCTGCGCCACCGCTGCAGCGTCGGCATGAGCCCGCACGCCGCTCGCGATCGACGTCGACAGCCGCTTACCGCGCGAAACCGCCACCGATTCAAACGGCGCCGCAGCCTTGTCCACGGCCTCCGAAAGATCGATCGCCGCCATGGTAAAGCCGGCCGACCCCTCGTCCATGCGCGCCAAAAATACCAGACGCTCCGTAAGTGCCGTCAGTCGCGCCACCTGCTCGTGAATGCTCTGCGTCCACTCGCTCTCGCCGCTTTCAATCTCTTGTACCTCGTTCGCGGCATCAATCACGGCCAGCGGCGTCTTAATCTCATGGCTTGCATCGGTAATGAACCGCTTTTGCTTGCTGTAGCTCTCGACCATCGGTCGAATCACCGCGCCCGAGGCACCCGCCACAATTGCCAGCACCGCCAGCCAGCCAATGCAACTGATTGCCACGCTCGCGCTCAAAAACGAATGAAAGCTTGCAAGCTCGCGCGAGCAGTCCACGAACACATAGGTTGTCTCGTCGCCCTGAACCGTAACCGTATAGCGGTAGTTACCAGAAAAGCCCAAGGTCCAGCCCTTGGAATATAGTCCTGCAGCGATGCGGGCGGCACGCTTGGCACCCACCGCGGCAATGCGGGCCGTGTTGACATCGACAACCTGTCCGGCGTCAATCGTCACCGTAAAGTAGCGCGTGTCGAAGGGAGACTCCGCCGTCATGCCTTCGAAGTGCCCGATGCGAACGCCCGCTTGGCCATCGCCGGCATCCTTGCCATTAGCGGGATCGTCTTTAGGCTCGTCCCTCCAATCGATACCGTCCTTGCCCGCCAGAATATAGTCCAGGCGAGTGTCGGCCATCTTGCAGACATGCGAATAATTGACGATGTTGATGCCGGCGATGATGAGCGTGAGCACCACAGTTACGGCGCCCATGGCAACGAGGATAAACTTTCGACGCAGGCGGCGGCCCAACGCGTCAACAGAATTTGCCCGCCCCGTACTACTCGAGGCGGCGTGAAACCGCTCCATCATGCGCTTGCACCACGTGCGTACGCTCACGCTTATTCGCCTTCCTCGACAACCTCGAGCGAATAGCCCTGGTTGCGCGATGCGCGAATGGCCACGTCGGCACCAAGCGCCGTCAGCTTTTTACGCAGGTATGAGATGTAGACCCACACCACGTTGGCACCTTCGGGCGCGTCCTCGCCCCAAACCTCGAGCATCAGACGCTCGGTGGGCATGCGCGTCCCGGCGTTGCGCATAAAGAGTTCCATAAGCTGAAACTCACGATTGGCTAGGTGTTCCTCGCCCAAGGGACCCACAAGTGTGCAAGCCGCCGTGTCGAGGCGCACGTTGCCCACGCTGAGCGTCGTGGCGTCAATTGCCGTCGCGGCGCGCGTCATGGCGCGAATGCGCGCGAGCAGCTCCTTGGCGGCAAACGGCTTAGTCAGATAGTCGTTGGCGCCGGCATCCAGGCCCTCGACCTTATCGGACACCTCGCTTTTTGCCGTGAGCATGATGATGGGCAGGCGTTTACCGGCTTCACGCGCGCGTTTGAGCACCTCGATGCCATCCATGCCGGGCATCATGATATCTAGGATTGCGGCGTCATAGTCGTTGGCGAGCAGATATTCGAGCGCCGTCAGACCGTCGAGGGCGGTGTCGACCTCGTAGTCGCTATGTTGAAGAATCGCGGTAAGGGCGCGGGAGAGGCCAGGTTCGTCCTCGGCAAGCATCAGCTTCATAGTTGTTCCTTTGGCGCACGGCTATACAGGTTTCGATACTGCCGATAATAGCGCACCGTCAACCGCCTTAGTGCAGCCTTAGCTGCTCAACCTGCGCGTTTTTAAATACGCAGGATATGGCTTAGCCAAACTTAAGGCGCAGATGCCAAACGCTTGTCCGCACGCCGGAGGCGATAGAACAGCAACTCACCCTTTCGCGGCACCTTCGCCATGCAAAGTGTTCGGGCACTACTCTTCGTAGGCGCCCTCAAGCCGAAGCAGCCACTCCTTGCGATCAAGCCCGCCGGCATATCCGTTGAGCGACCCGTCGGCGGCAACCACGCGATGGCATGGCACGATTATCGAAATGGGATTACGCGCAACCGCAGCCCCCACCGCACGAGGAGACACAACGGGTGCCTCGTTTCCCGGCACACGATGTCGAGCCGCAACACGCCGGGCGATCTCGCCATACGTAGCGACCTCGCCACGCGGAATAGAAAGCAGCTCGTACCAAACTTCACGCTGAAACGCCGTGCCAATCAAATGCAACGGCGGCGTAAACCGAGGTTCCTGCCCTGCAAAATAAGCATTCAGCCAAGCCCACGAACGCTCAAGCACCGAAGAAGCCGCACCATTTGCCGGACTCACCGACGACATGCCGCCAGCACCAGAAACTGCATCGGCGCCTTCAACATGTTCGGGATCTTCTTTGAGAAGCGTGGAGCCAAAATGCTCCTGCCCCTCAAACCAAAGCCCCGTCAGACCGCGGCCATCAGCGGCAAGCAAGATTTCGCCCAAAGGCGAAGCAAACGTCGTCGTGACCACCAGCGGCTCCTTTCAAAACTCCGCAACATAATACCGCGAATTGTGCAGACAACCCCAATCGACCCCAAAGTCCCCGCAGGCAGCAGGCGCAACGCGCCGCCGC
>CABRWN010000068.1 GCA_902474645.1 uncultured Collinsella sp. | reverse complement strand
ACGCCCCCACTCATAATGCTTGGGTCGGTGGGCTGATGTGTTGCGTCCCGTTGGGCTATAAGGTTGAAATGAAGGTGGACAGGCGATTTAGGCCTTCGTCCAGATCTTGGTCGGAGACGCAGTAGCTTAGGCGGATGTGGCCTTCGGTTCCGAAGCAGTCTCCCGGGACTAGGGCTACGTTTGCTTCTTTGATGGCTTTGATACAGAAGTCTTCGCTGGTTAGGCCGTACTGTTTGATGCTGGGGAAGGCGTAGAAGGCTCCTGCGGGCTCTACGACGTCGAGGCCCATGGCGTTTAAGGCTGCGAGCACGCGTTCGCGGCGGGCTCGGTAGACTTTGAGCATGGGGGTTGGGTCGACGGTCAGGGCTCGGGCTGCGGCGTCCATTTCGAAGGAAACGGCGCTCGATACTAGGTATTGGTGGGCCTTTGCGATCTCGGCGATGACGGGGGCTGCCGCCGCGAGCCAGCCCAAGCGCCAGCCGGTCATGGCCCAAGGTTTGGAGAAGCTCTCGATAACCACTGTCTGCTCGCGTAGCTCCGGGTGGCGCCGGGCAAAGCGCTCGTAGCCATCCACATAGACTAGGCGGTTGTATACGTCGTCGCAGACCACGTAGATGCCCGCCTGCTCTGCCACGTGTGCCACGGCGTCGAGCGATGCCGCGTTGAGGATGCAGCCCGTAGGATTGTTGGGCGTGCAGATGACGATGGCCTTGGTCGCCGGCGTCACGCAAGCACGAAGTGCGTCCTCGTCAATCTGAAATTGCGCAGGCTCCGTATCCAAAAAGACCGCCTTGGCATGGTTGGCCACGGCAATGCTCTCGTACAAGCCAAAGGCCGGCGTGGGGATAATGACCTCGTCGCCGGGGTTGAGCATAGCCATAAATGTTGCCGACAGGGCTTCGGTCGCGCCGTCGGTCAGGATGACCTCGTCGGCCGAAAACATAAGGCCCGCGTCCCCCATGTAGGCAGACAACACCTCACGCAGGGCGGGACGGCCGTTGTTGGGCGGATAGTGCGTGTCGCCGCGGTCCAACGAAGCGGTCACCTCGGCGCTAATCACATCGGGCGTGGGAAAATCGGGTTCGCCGAGCGCAAGCGCGATGCACCCTGGGTGCTGGGCGGCGAGCGCGTTAATCCGACGGATGCCGGAGGGCTTGAGCGTGGCAAGCGAGGTATTCATGGGCAGACGCATGGCGTTCCTTTCGTAAGGGTTGCACTAGGATAGCGCGGCGAGGCGCCGCCAGACGGTGTAACCTAAACGGAAACCAACCGGAAAGGAGGCGGCATGGAGACGACCGCACGCGGCGATGCACCAAAAACGTTGCAAACCGTTGCGTATGTCAGTATTCCCGATAGCGCCGATCTTGAGTTTTTGCTCTGGGACCTGCAGGATGCCATCGCCGCCTATGCACAGCTTTCCGGCACCGCACTCCCCCACTCGGTTGATTTGGAGGCGGACGATGCCGGCTGCGTTGTCGATGGCATCGTGCTCGCTGTTGATGATGCATTTGATGATGAGGCCATGATCGCTGTCGAGCAGATACTCGATCGCCTTGGAAATACAGAGACACGCATCTATGTCGTCGTCCAGGCCGCGTCCAAAAACAACAAGCAAGCGGACGAAGTCCTCGACCGCCTATGCCGGGCATGTATTCTACGTGACCTACCATGGTGCGACGGCGTTGTCATCTGTGCCGGCAGCGGCATCGCAGCGCTTCGCCACTCCCCGCGTATGGGCCTCTTGCGGCGACCGTTTTCTGAGGCCATGGACAAGCTTGTAGGCGCCGTGCGCATGGGCTGCTCCATTGAGCATGCACAGCTGCTTGGCGGTGGCAATGCCGGTAGCGTCGACGCCGACGGCATGGGGCGCGTCAAGCCCGCGCTGCCCGCACCGATCTGGCATGCCATCATGAAACGCCTCGGCACCCGCGCCCAGTCAGATATCTAAATTACAGAGCGCCCCAATCAACGGCATCGCGCCAGCGCTCGACAAGGCGTTCCAGGCGCCACGCCGCATTGGCGGGACTTGTCGACGGCAGAACGATGGCCGGCAGCCCGGTGCGCTCTTGTAGATAGCGCTTGTAGAGCCGGCCAGCTGTACCACCGTTGCATATCACCTGCTCAATGGGAGCTGTGCCGGTAATGCGCTCGGCATGCGCCGGAACGACGTTTTTGATGCTGGCGTCACTCGAGCCCTTAATGTCGCAGCTCTCGATCACATCCCACAGGGCCACACCGCCGTTGAGCAGCATAGCCCGCTTGGCGGCAATCGAGGCGTCGAGCGTCGCGGGCTCACCGTTTGCCAAAGAGTCTCCCTCGTTGGGCGGCACGGGCACACCAAGGCACGCGGCCATCACACGCCAAAAGCGGTTCTGCGGATTGCCATAGTAGAAGGCATTGGCACGCGAGAGCACCGAGGGAAACGACCCCAGCACCAAAACGCACGAGTGCTCGTCAAACACGGGCTCAAACCCATGCTCAATATGTTGATAGCCCTCGTCAGACGTTGCCATGGCCTAGGCCCTCAGCAGATAACGCACCTCGTAGGGCGCAAGCTCAAGGGAACCCGCCAGCCCGACCGTGGGCACGCCATCGGCAAGCAAATCGACAAAGGAGCCGTTGAGCTCGCCGGCGCCAAAGGTGTAAGGCTCGTCCACGGCGTTCACCGCCACGAGCACCGTCGCATCGTCGCAGGCGCGCTCGAACAGCAGCTGCTTGTTCTGGATCACCACGTTGCGATAGGCACCGTAGTTGAGAGCACGGGCCGCCGCGTCGTTTGCCGAGCGCAGGTGCGCAAGCTGCGCGATGAAGGCCGTCAGCTCGTTGGGCGCAGGCTCATCGAGCGCAGGGCGCAGCGCCCAGTCGCCATCGGGGCCGCCCTTTTCACCAGCAATTCCCCACTCGCTGCCATAGTAGACGCACGGGATGCCTGGCATGCCAAAGAGCATGCCATAGGCGGGACGCAGGCACGATTTGTCGGTAAGGATGCTTGCCAGGCGCGGCACGTCGTGGTTGTCGACAAACGACAGCAGGTGCTTGCCGCGGTAGATGCACCAGGGGTCGCCGCCAAACTGACGGTGCAGCGAGTGCGCGATCTCGAACATATTGACCGAGTTAAAGCTGGAGTACAGACCCTTGTAGCACTCGTAGTTGGTGCAGGAGTCGAGCATCTCGTCGTTGACGATCTGGTTGTAGTCGCCGTGGAGCGTCTCGCCGATCAGCACGAAGTCGGGCTTGAGCTCACGGGTAAAGGCATGTAGGCGGCGCATAAAGTCGCGGTCGAGCATATAGGCGACGTCCAGACGCAGGCCGTCGACGCCAAAGACCTCGGCCCAGCGGCGCACGGACTCGAGCAGGTAATCGACCACGGCAGGGTTTTGCAAGTTGAGCTTCACGAGCTCAAAATGGCCTTCCCAACCCTCATACCAAAAGCCGTCGCCATAGCACGAGTCACCGTCAAAGCTGATATGGAACCAGTCCTTGTACGGCGAGTCCCGCTTGCGCTCCTGAACATCGCGGAAGGCCCAAAAGCCGCGGCCGACGTGGTTGAAGACAGCATCGAGCACCACGCGGATGCCATGGGCATGCAGCGTGTCGCATACGGCGGCAAAGTCGGCATCCCCACCCAGGCGGCGGTCGATATGGCGCAGACTGCGCGTATCGTAGCCGTGACTATCAGACTCGAGCGGCGGGTTGATGAGCACGGCGCCAATACCGAGTTTTTGCAGGTAGTCGGCCCATTGGGCGATCTTCATGATGGGCGCATTGGGGTTGGGCACGGCGTTGGCAGCCTGAGCGAGCTCATCCTCGGCAACGGGCGCGGCGTTTTCGCGCGGGGCTCCACAAAAGCCCAGCGGATAGATCTGATAGAACGTCGTCTCGTATCCCCACATAGCAACCTCCTGGCAAACTCAACACAACGATATCCATTGTATGCCCAGCTTGTATCCTCTCCCCCAAAATAAGTTGCGGTGGAATAGTTCCTGCCTGGGCCTTCAGAGGCCTTAAACAGGAACTATTCCACTGCAACTGATGAGGGAACGTGATTAGGCGACAGGCTTTGCGCGGCGAATGGCCGGGAACATCACTGTAATGGCGAGGATAACGCCCACGACGGCAATCGACCCGCCCGCGAAACCGATCCAGGCGATACCGGGGCCCGAAACCACGGCTCCGCCGATCGCGGTACCCGTGCCGATTCCCAGGTTAAACAGGCCCGAGAAGATCGACATGGCGACGGCCGACGAGTCCGCCGGCGTGTGCTTGATGAGCTCGGCCTGAAACGCCACGTTAAAGGCCGTGGCGCAGCAGCCCCACAGCGCGCAAACGCCAAGAACCGCGGCGAGCGACGATGCGGCCGGCCCCATGAGCAGCAGGGCCACCGGCACGCCGGAGAGCGTAATCGCGAGAAACGGGAACCGGTGTCCATCGAACAGCCGGCCGAACAGCCAGCTTCCGAGCAGACCAGAGCAGCCGAACGCCGTCAGCGTCATGGTGATGGCGCTTGCGTCGACATGCGCGACCTGAGCCAGGAAAGGCTCGATATAGCTATAGCCCGCGTAATAGCCGGTCGCCATGAACACCGTGACCACATAGAGCGCGATGAGGAACGGGTTCTTGAGCAGCTCGGGCAGCTGCTTGAGCGTAAAACGCTCGCCCGCTGGCATGGTGGGGAACACCGTGGCCTGGTAGACGACCGCGACAGCAGACAGCGCTCCGACCACGGCAAACGTCATGCGCCAGCCCACGGCCAGGCCAATGGCACGGCCGAGCGGCAGGCCGAAGATCTGTGCGATGGAAGAGCCCGTGGCGATTATGCTGATGGCGAGCGCCCCATGGCGCGTGTCAACCAGGCGCGACGCCATGATCGAGGCGACCGACCAGAACACGGCGTGCGCGCAAGCGACCACCAGGCGCGCGCAGACCAGGATGGGATAAGTCGGCGCCACAGCGGACAGAAACTGGCCCAACGAAAACACGGCCAGCACGCCCAGCAACATCCGCTTGAACTCAAAGCGCGAGGCAAACACCATAAGCGGCAGCGACAGCAGCATGACGCCCCAGGCGTAAACCGAGATCATGATGCCGGCCTGAGCCTCGGTGAGCGAGAACGACGCGGCAATATCAGTCAGAAGGCCGATGGGCATGAACTCCGACGTGTTGAACACGAACGCGCAACAGGTGAGCCCGATAAGCGGGAGCCACTGCTTGAGCGTGATGCCGTCTTGCCTTGCTTGACTCATATATAACGTCTCCAATCATTTTGAGCGGAGGCGATTATATAGCAACGGCCCCGCATCCGTCAGCAACAGATGCGGGGCCGAAAACAATTCGATACACAGAGGTTGCGCCGTCAATAAATAACTAAGCCAGCCCCAGCAATATGCCCGCCGAATGCACGACAAACGCCACGATCCAAGCAACCGCCACCTGAAACGCGAACACGGCCACGGCATAGCGCGCGCCCAGCTCGCTCTTGACGGCGCCGATGGCCGCCACGCAGGGCGGGTACAGCAACGTAAAGACCAGGAACACGTAAGCAGTAAACGGAGAGAACATGGTCGACAGTGCCGCGGGAGAGGTTGCGCCCAAAAGCACCGTGAGTGTCGAGATGACACTCTCCTTGGCGATAAGTCCGGTGACGAGCGCCGTGGATGCACGCCAATCGCCAAAGCCGAGCGGCGCCAGCAGCGGCGCGATGATGCTACCCAGACCGGCAAGCAGGCTCTGCGACTGGTCGACAACCACGTTAAAGCGGATGTCGAACGTCTGCAGGAACCAGATGACTACCGTAGCGGCAAAGATAATGGTAAAGGCCTTGGTGATGAAGTCCTTGGCCTTATCCCATGCCAGCATCACCGTCGTCTTGACGCTCGGCAGGCGGTAGTTGGGAAGCTCCATGATAAACGGCACCGGGTCGCCCTTAAATGCCGTGCGGTTGAGCACCAGAGCGGCAATGCAGCCGACCGCAATGCCAATCAGATAGAGCGAGACCATGGCGGGGACCGTCGCCTGCGGAAAGAATGCTCCGCACAGCAAGCCGTAGACCGGCAACTTGGCCGAGCAGCTCATAAACGGCGTGAGCATGACCGTCATCTTGCGGTCGTGCTCGGATGGAAGCGTACGGGTCGACATGATAGCCGGCACGGTACAGCCAAAACCGACGAGCATGGGCACAAAGCTGCGGCCCGACAGGCCAAAGCGACGCAGCACCTTATCCATGACAAAGGCCACGCGCGCCATGTATCCGGAGTCTTCCAGAATGGAGAGGAACAAGAAGAGCACGACGATAATCGGCAGGAAGGTCAGCACGCTACCCACGCCCGTAAGCACGCCGTCGACAGCCAGCGAGCGCACCACGTCGTTGGTTCCGAACGCCTTGAGGCCCGCATCGGCCGAGGCGATGATAGCAGCGATACCGTCCTCCATGAGTCCCTGCAACGCCGCGCCGATCACGCCAAACGTCAGCCAAAAGACGAGGCCCATGATCACCAGGAACGCCGGAATGGCCGTGTAGCGACCCGTCAGGATGCGGTCGATCTTGACGGAGCGCACGTGCTCGCGGCTTTCGTGCGGTTTGACGACGCAGCGCCCGCACACGTCGCCGATAAAGCTAAAGCGCATATCGGCCAGCGCGGACAGGCGGTCGGTGCCGGCCTCGCCCTCCATCTGGGTAATGATGTGCTCGATAGCGTCGAGCTCGTTGCGATCCAGGTGAAGCGCCTCGGTCACCAGCTCGTCGCCCTCAACCAGCTTGGTCGCCGCGAAGCGCACCGGGATGTGCGCCGTCACGGCATGGTCCTCGATCAGGTTGGCAATGCCGTGGATGCAGCGATGCAGTGCGCCGCCGTCCGATCCATCGGGCGCACAGAAGTCCAGGCGACCGGGGCGCTCGCGGAACCGCGCCACGTGCAAGGCATGATCCACCAGCTCGCCGATACCCTCGTTGCGGGCAGCGCTAATGGGGACAACAGGCACGCCCAACAGGCTCTCGAGCAGGTTGACGTCCACGGCGCCGCCGTTGGCCGTCACCTCGTCCATCATGTTGAGCGCGATGACCATGGGGCGGTCGAGCTCCATGAGCTGCAGCGTCAGGTACAGGTTACGTTCGATGTTGGTGGCGTCGATGATATCGATGATGGCGTCGGGGTTTTCGTCCAAGATGAATTGGCGGCTGACGATCTCTTCGCCCGTGTACGGCGACAGGGAGTAAATGCCGGGCAGGTCGGTAACGCTTGCCTCGGGATGGTTACGGATAGTGCCGTCCTTGCGGTCGACCGTCACGCCAGGAAAGTTACCGACGTGCTGGTTGGAGCCCGTAAGCTGGTTGAACAGCGTGGTCTTACCGCAGTTTTGGTTACCGGCAAGGCTAAAATGCAGCGGTGCGCCCTCGGGCACGGCCGTTTTTGCCGCACGGGGCGAATACATCCCCTCGCCCAGGGCCGGGTGATCTGTCGTGCCGATTGCGGCGTTAGCGCGCGGGCCGGTATCGGTGTCGTGCACATCCACGAGCTCAATGCGTGCGGCATCGTCCTTGCGCAGCGTTAGTTCGTAGCCACGCAGGCGAATCTCGAGCGGGTCGCCCATGGGGGCGTACTTCATCATGGTGACTTCGGTGCCCGGCGTTAGGCCCATGTCCAAAATATGCTGTCGGAGTGCCTGGTCGTCCGATGCCACCGATGCGACAACGGCGTCCTTTCCAATCTCGAGTGTATCGAGCTTCACGTCCGTGTTCCTCCCCCGGCGCCCACAGGGCGTTGTATTTATGTTCACCATGGCTAACCGTTTGCCATGGCTAACCAATTTTAAGCTTACATGATAGCGTGAACACACAACGACGTTCAATCAGCAAATTGGCGCAATGGGGACAGGCAGGAGAGTTCAGGGCCATAGTTTCCCGATGAGGCCTCTCGGGGAAACTACATCCCAGAATTCCGGCTCGAAACGGGATATGGTTTCCCAAACAGGCCTCTTACGGAAAATGCATCCCGGAATCCCCGCTCGAAACGGGACGCGCTTTCCCAGTCGAGGCCCTATGGGAAACTGCGTCCCACCTTGAAAGGCAAAACTGGGACGCAGTTTCCGGGCGGGGCATCAAAAACGAAGTTGCGGTGGAATAGTTCCTGGATGGGCTGGTTGATGCCCCAGATAGGAACTATTTCACCGCAAGTTATTGAAGGGCTGGGATGCCGGGACTCTTACAGATGGCGCTCCAGGAAGCGGAAGGCTAGGCGAATCCAAGGGCGGACCGCCACCTGCTTGTCCTCGTTGTCGACCGCGGTGTTGGCGTTGCCGAGCGAAAGGCCGTGACCACCCTGGTCGAAGACGTGCATCTCGCATGCAACGCCCTCCTCGGCCATGCGCTGCGCAAACGGGTAGACCTGCGCGATCGGTGCCGTCTTGTCGTCGGACACGCCCCACACAAAGGTCGGTGGCATCTGACGCGAAACATGCGTGGTGGGGCAGATGTCGGCCAGATGCTCGTCAGTTGCCTCGCCGCCCGTCACCATCGACAGGTAGTCGTTGAGCAAATCGCGCCCCGTCTTGCCGCCCGTCTTGGGCACACGCAAGTCAATGCGCGGATCGCGCGTCTGCATGTCGCGCACATAGGCAAAGTCGAGCAATGGATAACCCAGCACCACGGCATCGGGACGAATGTCGTCCGGACGCGCCCCGGCAAGTGCCGCGAAGGGGCCGGTCTTCCACTGCGTTGCCAGCGAGGCACAAATCATACCGCCCGCCGAGAATCCCACGACGCACACGCGCTTAGGATCGACATGCCACTCGTCGGCGTTGGCGCGCACCGTGGCGACCATCTTGGCAAGATCTGCCTGGGGGTGCGGAAAGCTCACGTCACCCGTAGAACTCGTGACATAGTTGAGCACAAAGGCCTGGTAACCGTGATCCAAAAACGCAAACGCCACAGGATCCTGCTCATGCGGAGCGATATGCGTAAACGCACCTCCGCCACAGATAATCACGGCAGGGCGGCGGCCATTCGGTTTATCGGGCAGCGGCTCGGCACCCAAATACGTAAACGTCGCCGGATATTCCTCGGTCGGCTCCTCGCCCCACAGCGCATGGTTCTCGACAATCATATGTGCTCCCTTCGCGCAAATTATGCGCCCTTGTTTTTCGCCTTCAAGCGTACCCCACTTGAACCCGTGGCGCAGAAACACTCCGGCAATAAGTTTCCCTTCAACTGATATATCACATAATCCCAGTTCAGAGGTATCGTTGAGCAGCGTAGAATAGGGGCGTTGACCAAGCCGCGAAACACATGTGAAACGTTTCCGGCAAACCAAACGCGCGATATGCGCCTATTTAAGTTGGAGGCAACTATGGGTCTGCTCGATTCGCTTAAGTCCACCTTCACCTCGACCGGCGAGGCGTCCGTTCCGCCCGCAGCAAGCTTCGCTACCCGCGAAGGCGTCATCTATGCCCCCGTCAACGGCGTGCTCGTCAACCTGAACGAGGTTCCCGACGAGACGATCGCCTCGGGCATGCTTGGCCAGGGCTATGGCATCGAGCCCATTACCGGCACCATCTATGCGCCCGCCAACGGCCGCATCGGCGCCACCACTGTCACCAACCACTCCATCGGCATGATCACCGAGGACGGTCTTCGCGTGTTCATCCATGTTGGCCTGGGCACCGTGGAAATGAACGGCAAGGGTTTTGCCCGCTTTGTCGAGATGGGCGATGTGGTCAAGGCAGGCCAGCCGCTCATCAGCTTCGACCGCGAGGCCATTAAGGCCGCTGGTCACGAAGACATCGTAACCGTCATCGTCTCCGAGCTCGACCGTCTTAAGAGCATCGACCATGTCGGCGAGTCCGGAACGCTTATCGGCGGCAACCCGCTCGTCAAGCTT
>CABRWN010000067.1 GCA_902474645.1 uncultured Collinsella sp. | reverse complement strand
TGATGTCGGCCATCTTGTAGATGGCGTTGTCGCCGCGGTCGGGAGCGGAGCCGTGGCAGGAGGTGCCGTGAACGTCGACGCGGATCTCCATGCGGCCGCGGTGACCGCGATAGATGCCGCCGTCGGTGGGCTCGGTGGAAATGACGAACTCGGGCTTAATGCCGTCCTTGTTGTAGATGTACTGCCAGCACATGCCGTCGCAGTCCTCTTCCTGGACGGTGCCGACGACCATGATCTTGTAGCCCTCGGGGATGAGGCCCATGTCCTTCATCATCTTGGCAGCGTAGGTAGCGGAAGCCATGCCGCCCTCCTGGTCGGAGCCGCCGCGGCCGTAAATGATCTCGTCGGTCTCGTAGCCCTCGTAGGGATCGGCGTCCCAGTTCTCGATGTTGCCGATGCCAACGGTGTCGATGTGAGAGTCGATGGCGATGATCTTGTCGCCCTCGCCCATAAAGCCCATGACGTTGCCCAGGCCGTCGACCTTGACCTCGTCATAGCCAAGGCTCTCCATCTCGGCCTTGATGCAGGCGACAACCTCACCCTCCTCGCAGGACTCAGAGGGGTGGGAGATCATAGCGCGCAGGAAGCGAGTCATGTCGGCGCGGTGAGACTCAGCAGCAGCCTTGATAGCGTCGAAATCGAGTTCTTTAGCCATTGTTCATAACCTTTCAAACGAAGGAATCTACCTGTGAGGTGGCGGAGCGATACCTATTTACTCCGCCCTAACGATTAGCAAGTGGGATATTCGCCTTCCCAAACAATGCGGCGATACTGGTCGGGATCGGTGTCGCCCTCGGTGGAGAAGCAGAGCACGGAGCTCGTCTTGTCCAGGCCGATGAGTTCCTTGAGCTCAGCGTACTCGGGATCGAGCATGAGGGTCTCGACCAGGCCGGTGGTCACAGCGCCGGACTCGCCGGAAATGACGCGCGGGTCGCCCTTCTCGGGAGCGCCCAGGGTGCGCATGCCGCGAGCGGTGACCCAGTCGGGGCAGGACACGAAGGCGGTGGCGTGGTTGCGCAGGATATCCCAGCCCAGAATGTTGGGCTCGCCGCAGCACAGACCGGCCATGATGGAAGGCATGTCGCCGTCCACGATGCGCGGATCGCCGTCGCCGGCGGCAGCGCCCTTGTACAGGCAGGCAGCAGGCGCGCACTCAACCACGACGAAGGTGGGCGGGTTATCGGGATACAGGTTGGTGAAGTAGCCCACCACGGCGCCGGCGAGCGAGCCTACGCCAGCCTGGACAAAGACGTGCGTCGGGCGGTTGATGGCCATCTCGCGCAGCTGCTCGGCAGCCTCGGAAGCCATGGTGCCGTAGCCCTCCATGATCCAGGACGGAATCTTCTCGTAGCCCTCCCAGGCGGTGTCCTGAACGATGACGCCGCGCTCGCAGGCATCGGCCTCGGCGGCGGCCATGCGCACGCACTCGTCGTAGTTGACCTCTTCGATGGTCACCGTGGCGCCCTCGGCGGCGATGTTATCGAAGCGGGGCTTGGTGGAACCCTTGGGCATGTGCACGACAGCCTTCTGGCCCAGCTTGTTGGCAGCCCACGCCACGCCGCGACCATGGTTGCCATCGGTAGCGGTAAAGAAGGTAGCCTGGCCAAAGTCCTTGGCAAGCTGATCGGAGGTCAGGTAGTCGAAGGTGCAGTCGGCAACGTCCTTGCCGGTCTCGTCGGCGATGTAGTTGGCCATGGCAAACGAACCGCCCAGAACCTTAAAGGCGTTGAGGCCAAAGCGATAGCTCTCGTCCTTAACGCACAGGTTAGACAAGCCCAGGCGCGCGGCCTGACCGTCCAGGCGAGCAAGCGGAGTGACAGTATATTGGGGGAACGACTGGTGGAAGGCGCGGGCCTTCTTCACGTGGTCGAGGCTCATGATTCCCAAGTGCTTGTCATCGCTCTTGGGCATCGTGTTGCCCGCCCACTGGATCTTATCGGCCATACGGTGAACTCCTTAAGTCCTCTCTTGCCGGCCCCCGCATACGCGTTTCAGCCCATTCCCATTCATACGACTGAACTTTTATGTGGATGCCAAACAAAAAGTTTGTTAGTAATGTTCTATCACACTTTTTGATTGGCATACCTAACGAATTGTTTGTTGCCGTAATCGGTACTTTTTCGCCGCCGAACGGTCATGAATTGCCTTGTTGATGGATTTGTTTGCGGTCATGTGTGGTTTATGGCACAGTGAGCCCAAACTAATTTTTAGGAAGGTACCCATGACCCCCGCACAGATTGAGTTTTACAAGCGCCTCGCACACGGTCTGGCGCTCCAATTTGGCCCCAACTGCGAAGTCGTCGTCCACGATCTGGAGACCGAGGACGTGGACCACTCCATCGTGGTGATCGAAAACGGCCACGTCAGCGGGCGCAAACTGGGTGACGGCCCCAGCCATATCGTGTTTGAGTCCATGCACGAGGGCGCCACCGATGTACACGACCGCGAGCCGTACCTCACTAAAACCACCGACGGTAAGCTGCTCAAATCGTCGACGATCTTTATCCGCAACGACGATGGCAAGCCCGTCGGCATTTTGGGCATCAACTTTGACATTACGCTCATGAAGGCTTTTGAGCGCTCGCTCGATGCCTTTACCGGCACCGGCAGCACGGGCTATACCGAGCCCGAGCCCATTACCAAGAACATCGGCGACCTGCTCGAGGACCTGCTGCACGAGTGCGAGCAGTTTGTGGGCAAGCCCGCGGCGCTCATGACCAAAGACGAGCGCATTCGTGCCATTGGCTACCTCGACCGTCGCGGCGCCTTCCTCATTTCCAAGTCGAGCGAGCGCGCCTGCGAGTTCTTTGGCATCTCAAAGTACAGCTTCTATAGCTACCTCAATGAGGCCAAGGCGGCAGCCGGCGACAAGTAGGCACTCGCCTAGATTGCCCCTCCCCTTTTGGGCGCGAGTTCTGGAAAGCGCGAATCCAAGACCGAGCCGCTTGGGAAGTTCCATATAATCGATGTCATTAGTATTTCGAAAGGATGGAACAGAATGGCGTTGAGCAAGGCATCATGCACCGGTCGCGGATTGATTCCGGCAATTGGTGGACATGTGCACCGCATGTTCGATGAGGGTGAAGACGACCTGTTTTCACTGAGCCTTGACGACGTGATGGATGATCGCCCGTGGACCGCCGACGAACTCATGGGCGGCGGGGCTCGCCCGTCAAACCCCAATCCCGCACTTGCGCCTGAGCCCGTATCTGCGCCGATTCCTGCGCAGTCGTCTTTTTCGACGCCCGCGCCTACGCCCGCACCCACTTCGGCGCCCACGCCCGCTCCCCGCCCCGCAAGCGACCCGTCCGAGACGGCGGCATTTCTCGCTGCAGCGACGCAGAGCAAATCGGCCGACAGCACCGTTATGTACAGCGCCCAGCAGTTGCCTGTTCCTGCGGCACGCAAGCCTCCGGTCGCAAGGCTCGATGAGCCCGTTGCCCATCAGGTTGCCTACGATTCCTGGGCTGCAGCCGATCTGGATGAGACCTCTACCGGCATGCCGGCGCTCGATGTTCCAGTTAACCCGCTTTTTGCCGCCAACACGAGCGCCGCGGACTATGAGGGCGGTGCGGCATATTCCGATTATTCCGATGGCTATGCTGGCAACGGTCGCATCGAGACAGAGGATTATGGCACCGCATCGAGCGATTATCTCAACGATCCGTACGCTGCCACGCCTGCACCGGAATATGACCCGGAGGCCGCGTCCGCACCGGCGTATACCAAAAGCACGGGCGAAGAGCGCTTCGCCGATTATTACGCCAAGGAAAAGGCGCTGCGTTTCTCGGAATTTCCGCAGGCAGTCAAGGTTGCCTTTATCGCCATTGTCATTGCCCTGCTCGGTGTCATTGCGTTTGAGGGATTCCAGCTGTTCCGCGGCCCCACCCAAGCGGAGTCGGAGACCCAGCAAAAAGAGGACGATAACCAGTACCTGGACATCAACACCCTCAAGGGCGACCCCAACGACGAGAACGACGAGTAGCGAGGGCTGAAGGCGGCCGTAGGATCCCGCATCCAGCACCGGCTTCTAAGTGCTGTTTTGTCATCCAGCCACACTTTTCCGAAGTTTTAAGGTGCCTATTTCGACACTTTTCCGGATTTTATACTCTGTCCCTCCAGATGCGCTTTACGGTGCAGGTGTTGGAAGAAGGGCCATGTGCCGCTGGCGGCCCACATGTTCTGCAGATCAAGCTGCTCGGAGACGACTCGCGCGAGCCGTCCAGCTGGGAGCTGTTTGCCGACGGCACGTGCGTTGCGGACGGATCCGGCGCCTTTGCCCGCGAGTGCTTCTGCGAGAGCGCCGAGGTGTTCCTGGACCTGTGCCGCGACGCCATCGAGGCTGCCGAGCTGCACCAGTGGAGCCAGAGGGAGTACGAGCTGCTGAGTGCCGCGCGTGGGATTGCGAGGGTGTAGACGAACGCACCCGCCACGCGAAACCGAATGGCGTTCTCAAAAGGCCTACCTCCCCTCCGCCTTCAGCTTCAGCAGCAGGTCGCCCAGCTCGGGGCACTTGCTGGAAAAGCAGTTTGGGCTCGCTCGCCCATCCCCCACCGCTGGCGGACTTCTTGGGCGCGCGGGCTCACGCGGTAATCCCCGTCCATCACCTGCTTGAACAGCTTGGCGGTCACGCGCGCATCGGCCAGGGAACTGTGGGCGTGACCCGTCGACTCGTCGAACTCGATGCCAAACCACGTCGCCGCGTCACTCAAAGAGACGCGCCCGTGGCTGCCCACGTCCATAATCGAGGTGTAAAACGCCTGCAGGTCGGCCCAGTCCGTAGGAAATGCGGCAAGGTCGATATGCTTTGCCTGGCACTCGGTCAAAAGCTGTCGACGATCTGCCCCGCTCCAGCAAACCACTTGGGCGGAGTAGCGACCGATCCAATCGCTGAGCCTTTTAATCACCATGTAGAGCGGATCGGCCATCGCGGTATCCACGGCCTATATCCCTGTGAGCTCGCGGACGGGATACGCAACGCCTTCGGTGAATTCCGTCTGCACAAACTGCGAGAACTCGCCCATAACGTTGCCGTGGTAATCGAGCTTGACGGCGCCGACCTCGATAATCTCGTTGCGCAGCCCACGGCGTTGGCGCTGCTTTGGCACCGGCGCAAACTCAAAGTCCAGCACAATCTGGCGCGCAAAGTTTGTCGTATCGATAGCCGAGATACATGGCGTCTTTTCAGCTGACACGGTTAGGGCCTTTCTCCGTCAACTGCCGCTTGCTACATAGGCGGCTACATTGCCGTAAGGATAGGCGCCCGCGCGGACATGAAAGCGGGACGCAATATACCATGCGCCAAGCACACGCCATGCAGACGGCCCCAAGAGAGTCGACCGCTCTATTCAAATGCATGAAAAAGATTTAGGCCCGGTGACTTGAATCAGCGGTCATCCCGGGCCCATCAGAGCTCGTAGAGCTCTTGGTTGCTTTGGTCTTGCTCTTCACGGCGCTTATCGAACTTTCCGAGGCACTCAAGCAGCATTCGAAGCATAACAAGTCGCTGCCATTAAGGCACTGACCTCTTGACCAAGCAACGGCGCTGCCCAGCTATCACCCTTGGGCTGTCGTCAACTTTATTCTATCCGCGAGCATCTGGTTTACCAAATGGATTTTCGGTAAAGGAAGCACGGCACGCCCGCAAAACCACTACGCCCCAAGTGCCGCCATGGGAATCACCGCCACGCCGTCGTCGCGTGTGTAGGCAATGCTCCCCTTTCCAACCACGACCGCCAAAAACGCCGGCGCGGCATTCTGGGCGGCAGGATTGGAGAGCACTTTCCTCTCCAGCGCCTTGAGATTTCTCGCTCCATCGTCTGCTTTCGCATCACTCAGCTTGACCTCGATGGCTCCCCAGCGCCCGTCGTGCTCAACGATCAGATCGACCTCAAGGCCCTTCTCATCTCGGAAATAATGGACACTGTTGTCGACACCGCCGTAGGTGGAAAGGAACACGCGCACGTCGCGCAGGACGAGATTCTCAAAGAGCATCCCCAGCGTTTGCATATCGCCAAGCAGCCGCTCAGGGGTAGCCCCCAGCAACGCCGCCGCAAGTGACGGGTCACAGAAGTAGCGCTTGGGGCGCACGCGAACGCGGGCCTTCGAGCGCATGGGCGGCTCCCATCCGCACAGGTCCTCGGTCAGCTTGAGCCTGTTGAAGAGGTCCAAGTACGCAGCGATGGTCCTCTCGTCGGGGCCCACCTCACCGTACGAGGCGTCCTTTACGAGCGTCTTGTACGTGACAGCCTGGCTCTCGTTCATAGCAAGAGCTCGCAAAAGGCCGTGTGCAAGCTCGGGCGACATGCCCTCGTCCAGCACGTTGACGTCGAGCACCGAGTGCACGTACTGGCTTGCCGTCTCTCGCGCAAGATCTTCCGAAAGCCCAAGATTTGCAGGCCAACCGCCCCTGCAGCACCAGCGGGCGACGTCATCCACCGTGCTCTCGCGACGCTGAGGGGCAAAATCCTCGCCCTTAAAGAGGCTTGCCAGTGACACGAGCGGCTCGCCGTCGCCCGACTCACACAGGGCCATGGGGCGCATTGACAGACGGGCGATCCTACCCGTGCCGGAATGACGAACATGGCTGCGCTCCTCGCTTTTGAGCGCGGTCGAGCCCGTGAGCAAAAGTGTCCCCCGTTCGTTGCCGCTCGCGTCCACGAAACGCCGGGCGGCATCCCAAACCTCGGGCACCTCCTGCCATTCATCGACCAGGTGTGGCGCATCGCCGATGAGCGCCAGGCTTGGGTCGACCTCTGCCGCCGCACGCTGCGCAGGCTCATCGAGCCTGGAGACGCTCGCCGAGCGAGAGAGCGCCGTCCAGGTCTTGCCGCACCATTTGGGGCCGTTGATCTCCACACAGCCAAACGCCCGCATAAGGGTGTCGAGGCGCTCCTCTATGAGCCGGGGCCTATATCCCTTTTGGGTCAATCTCTTTGGTGCATCCACAGACGGCCGTCCCTCTCTATCACGCGATATGCGAAATTACGCCATTCTTAATGCTGATTTTACGCTACTTTCAATGTAGTTTTTACGCTACTTTCAATGTAGTTTTTACGCCATGACAGATGTAGTTTTTACGCCATTTTCATTGAAGGTTTTACGCTTGGCATCCTTAGCGCGACCCATTCCGAGCATCACATCAGAGCGTGCTTGGTTATCTCCGCTCGCACATCTCGGCAAACGAAATCAGCTTGGCATCTCCCCTGCTCGCCGCAGCTTCCTGACATCCTTGCGTAAAGCCTCGCTTCGAGAAGATCGCATAGCTTTTGTGCTGCCGCCTAAAGAGCTCGCTTCGGTATACGAGCTTTTGCAGCACGTCTTCGCCCGCCGGTTCATTGCGCCATTTGCACTCCGCAAACAGCGCAGTGCCCTCGCCATCGTCAACAATCAAGTCGATTTCTTCCTGCGTATGTGTGCGATTGTCCGTCCCCGACCAGCGCCCGACGCTCGCCGGAACCACATCGAGCTGGCCCGCGCGCGCGAGTTCGTACACGTATTGCCTGCATATAAGCTCAAAGACCGTACCCATGTAATCCGATACGTGCGGCTCAATGCGCTTATACGCCATCTCGGCCATATCGTTTTGAATCAGCCCAATGTTCTGCGGCACAAACTTGTACCAGAATCTAAACATCTGGTCGCTCAGCAGATACACGGCTCGCTTATTGCTCGTCTCGTTTAGGGGCAGCTCGCGCTCGACAATCCCAAGCGACGCCAGCTTATCCACATAGCTCTTTACGTTGCTCGCAGGGATTCCCGTAGAGCTCGCAATCTCCGAGATCCTCGAGCGCCCCTGAGCAATTGCTTGCACGATCGAATCATATTGCTCGGGATTGCGGCGCTCTTGCAACAGCAGGTTACTCGGCTCCTCAAAGAGATAGCCCGTAGGAGTAAGAAAAAGACGTTTGATGTTGTCCTTGAGCGGTGCGGCAGGATCGACTTTCTCGATATATGCAGGAATGCCGCCCGTCATGCCATAGCAAACCGCAGCGTCTTCGCGACCCATGCTATGCCACAGGCCGAGGGTCGTCGTAAAATCGAGCGGCATGATCTTAAACTGGGCCGTACGCCTACCGTATAGTGGACTCTCGTAGCCCAACACCTGTTCCTCCATAAACGAAAGAGACGAGCCGCATAGAATCAGCATGAGCCTGGTCTCTTTGTACAGGTGATCGATCTTGTCTTGCAGCAACGAGCTGATCTCGGGATTCGATTGGGCGAGATAGGGATACTCGTCAATCACGACAATCAAACGCTCCGTTCGAGCCATGGTGACCAATGCATCGAACGCCTCGTCAAAACTACGAAACGACACGCCTGCAGCACCAACCGAACCCGCAAGTATCGCCTGGCTAAAGCCGTGCAGGTTTGCCTCTGCATTGGTACGACGAGCTTGAAAGTAAATAGCCTTCTTGCCTTGGATGAACTCTGTGATAAGGCGCGTTTTACCCACGCGACGGCGGCCGTAAATCACAGGCATTTCAAAGGAGCCCGTGCCATACAGTCGATTGAGCTCGGACATTTCCACTGTTCTTCCGATAAACATAGGGCCATCCTTCCTTTACGTTATAGCTAGCTATATTATACCTTCCTATAATATGGCTAGCTATAACGTAATTCGACAAGCGGAGCACGAAAAGGGGCGGTACACCACCGCACGTGGACCGTTCCGGAAAATGCATCCCGTTCTGAAGCCAAAAACTGGGCCGTAGTTTCCGCCAAGCATGCCATCCAGAAAGTGCGTCCCGCTCTGAGCCTGAATTCTGGGATGCACTTTCCGCTGAAGCTTCTACCGGAAAATGCATCCCATTCTGAGCGTCGAATCCGGGACGCAGTTTCCGCATGCGGCTTCGTTAGGAAAGTTCATCCCGCTCTGAGGGCTCGTTCCGAGATGCAATTTCCGTTTGAGAGCCGATTCGGAAACGGCATCCCACTCTGGAGCCAAATTCTGGGACGCAGTTTCCGGTTGAGGGCTGTTCCGGAAAATGTATCCCATTCCGAGCGACAATTCCGGGACACAGTTTCCGCAGATACAAGATGACGATCCGCAGCCTTTATCACATGCCTTCAAATATGCGATCCAGAAACACGAAACTGCAGATAGAATGCTCTTTTTCAAAAAAGTACACGTCCCGAAACTTACCAAGACTTCATATCTAGCTACCGTTCAAGGTCGCCGATTACCGCCCACCGATTCGGATGTAAAAATGTCGCCGAAAACAGGCCATCTACCTGCATGGTTAGATTTTGGTCAGCTTTTGGTCAGCTGAGCGGCAAGTTCCAGCTGATACGTTTTTGCTACCCAAAAGGAGGCGGTAGCTCATGACCCATTGCAATGACCAGCTCATCGACCAACTGCTCACTCAAGCCGAACAAGAGGGGCGCTGTCTGATTCCCCCGAGCACGGCGATCCGAAAAGCGCTCCTTCGGCGCACCAGCGGCACGGTTGTCTCGCCCATGCCGGGGTTGTTTGCGCGAAAAACGCGCTGGGATGAACTCAACCGAGCGCAACGCCATTGCGAAATCCTCCGCGCCCTTGCGATCATCCATCCCGATTGGACGTTCTGCTCGTTTTCGGCAGCTTGCCTGCTGGGGCTCGAGGTCTCGTGGCGACACCTGAACGTCGTGCATGTTTGCAGCTCGACAAAGCCGTCGGCTCGTCCGGGCGCACATATTCAGCGACACCAGATTGAGCCGGCCGGAGCAATACGCAGAGCCGGCATATCGGTAACGCCGCCCATCCAAACGGCCACAGATTGCCTGCTGCAAACTGGTTTTGCCGACGGCATGCCCATTGCCGATTCGGCGATCTCAAAGCTCGGCCTTGCGTCGGAACAGCTGATGGAGGCCGTTGAGCAACGAGCGACTGCCCGCAATGGTCGCGCGATTCGCACCGCCCTCACAACACTTCGATATGCCGACGCCCGCGCCGAGAGCGGCGGGGAATCGGTCG
>CABRWN010000066.1 GCA_902474645.1 uncultured Collinsella sp. | reverse complement strand
TTTCGCATATTATGACGATAATCCGATATTCAACAGGACATTCTGGCTAAGGACTAAGGAAACTGCCATGAAAAGACTCCCCCGCCTTGCGTTAGCCGCCGCGTTGTTTGCCGGCGCGCTCGCAGGCATCCCAAGCCTCGCTTTCGCGGGGAACCTGCCCGCCGCTATTGACGGCTCCGTGGCCGTTATGCACACCAACGACATCCACGGCAGCTACAAGTACAGCTACAACGCAAGCAAGGGCACCGGCACTGTGGGCTTTGATGGACTGGCGGTTCTCTATAGCGCCCAAAACAGCGCCCCCGATCTTTTGCTCGATGCGGGCGACACCTTCCACGGACAGTCCTTCGCCACCATGAGCGAGGGCAAGAGCATCGCCGAGCTCATGGACACCTTCTACGCCGACGGCTACGACGCGACCACGCCAGGCAACCACGACTGGAGCTACGGCGCGGACAAACTCCGCACCATGACCGGCTACAGCACCACCGGCACGCCCTTCGCCATGCTCTGCGCGAACGCGAAGTCTACGAGCGGCGTATGGAGCTCGAGCATCACGAAGACGCTCGATCGCACCTGGGAGGATAGCGAAGATCACTCCACATTCGACTACAAAATCAAGGTCGGCGTCGTGGGTGCCATGGATGAGTCGCTGGGATCCTCGCTGCGCGCGGACCTGGTCGCGGGTACGTCGTTCTCGAGTGCCGCGAACGCCATCAATGCCGAGGCAGAGCAGCTGCGCAAGGAGGGCTGCGATGTTGTTGTGTGCATCGCGCACACGCTCGACGCAAAGACCTTTGCCACGCGGCTCCGTGGCGTCGATGCCCTTATCGCAGGCCACGAGCACATCAACCTTAACGAGAAGGTAACGGGAGCCGACGGCAAGACGATCCACGTTGTCGAGGCAGGCAGCGCCTTTGCCGAGGTGGGACTGCTTTCCATTCCGTACAAATACGACACGAATGGCACCGAGACGACCGACGATGACACGGTCACGGTCCCTACAGACGACAGCGACGAGAAGCTCTACACCGCCAAGAACGTCAACGACCTTTTGGCAGACCCCGACAAGGGTTCCGACTACCAAAGCTGCCTTGAAGACGTCCGCAACAAGATCAAGCCGCTCGACGAGGCCTTTGAAAACGAATCGAACAAGGTGCTCGGCACATCCACCACCAACTATTTCTACGGCGAGGACGCCGCAGGCACGCATGGTTGGGAAATGGTGCGCACCACCGATTTCCGCCCCAGCAAGGAGGGCGACACCACCAAGGCCCAGACCATCGGACACGTGATTTGCGGCTCCTATCTTGCCCTGACGGGCGCGGACCTCGCTATCGAAAACGCTGGTGGCATCCGCGGCGGCATCGCGGCGGGCAACGTGACCGCCGGCAACGTCATCGCCATCTCGCCCTACGGCAACACCGTGGAAACCTGGACCATGACCGGCGCGGACTTCCTCGCAGCGCTCGAGCACTCGCTGCAGATCAGCGACGAATGCACTCACAGCTACGAGCTTCAGCAAGCCTACGTGGCAGCCGGCCATACCGAGCAGGAGGCGCAAGACAAGTACAAGTGGCGCGATGACTCTGGCAGCGTTCTCTCCTTTGGCGGCATCAACGTGACGATTGATTGGACGCAGCCCGAAGGCAAGCGCATTGTGAGTGCCACACTCACCAAGGACGGCAGCACGCTCGACCCCGCCAAGACCTATACCGTCGCCACCAACAACTACATCATTACCAACACGACCGACTTTCCCACCTTTGCACACGCCACCAAGTACACCGAGTGGGGCACGTGTGAGGCGGCGCTGAGGGCGCTGATTGGGCAGAACGGCTGGGAGAGCAAGATGGCCGGATTCGCCGGCACCATCGGCTTCGGCTCCGCAGCCGTGGACCCCACGCCCACACCGGCCCCGACGCCTAAGCCCTCGCCTAAGACGGACACGACGACCACGAAGGTCATCACCAAGAAGACGACCGGTAAGCTCGCCGCAACGGGAGACCGCACGCTGGCAGTAGTTGGCGCGTGCCTTATCGGCGGCATCATCGTCATCATGCTCGGTATTATCTGGAAGCGTCGACGCTAAGCTACACCGCCGGGCCTTACAGCCCCGCCGCGTAAACCTTATATCGAGCACAGAAGCCCGTCCGAATTTGATCGGACGGGCTTCTTGGTGGGTATCATGGTTGAACGATCATTAGGAGGTTTTCCCTACATGGAATTGTTTGAACCGATTCTTCATTTCTTTGAGCAACGGTGGGTCCACAACGTCATCTGGGCCGGCATCTTGGTAATAGGCACCGCCATCGCCACCAAGGTCGTATCCAAGACCCTGCGCCACCTGCTCAACCGCGACGACAACCCGCTTCCGGCATCGAGCATCTTCATCAACATCGCACGTGCCGTCATCTGGACGATCGGCGGCAGCTTTATCCTCGACAACTGCTTTGGCATTAACGCAAACGCCCTCGTCGCCGCTCTTGGCGTCGGCGGCATCGCCATCTCGCTCGGCTTTCAGGACACGCTCTCAAACCTCATCGGCGGCATGCAGGTGACCTTTATGGGCATCATCAAGCCCGGCGACAATATCGAGGTCGGCGGCGTATCCGGCGTGGTCCAAGACATCACTTGGCGCCATACAACGATTGAGGATGCCTGTGGACAGACCATCATTGTGCCCAACTCCAACATCTCCAAGAACACGCTCGTGCACCTCATGCCCTTTGGGCGTGTGGCTGTGCCCGTTGCCGTAAAGGACACGTCCAAGTGGGCCTCGCTCGACGCACTGGCAGACGAGCTGACCAGCGCCACCAAGGCCGCCGTGCTTCCCATCTCGGGCTTTGACAAGGAGCCGTATGTGCTCTTTAGCGAGATCGGCGACTTTGGCATCAAGGGCAAGATCATCTTTATCGTCAGCGACGACAGCACCACCTTCACGGCAGCCGACGCCTGCATCCGCGCCATCGCCCCCATCATCGCCTAAACCACCACAAAGGGGGCACCTTTGTGGTGGTTTTCATTCGTGGTACCATGGTTCATATAGTTGTTTAAACGACTAAGGGAGCAAAACTATGGAAGAGGCCTATCGTCAAGCACGCAAGCGCGGCGAGCAAGGACGTCGACGCGCCATTAGCCAAAGCGAGCATCCATACCTTACGGACCTCGACAGTTTGGTTGCTCAGCTCCCCTTAGGTCAGCGAGAGAATGTCGGCCTAAGGGATATTCCGCTCGAAATGGTCGTCGGCACGGTCACCAAAGGCCGTCAGTCCGCCTTTTCGTGTAACTTTATGCCCCTGCTTCCGTTTAACACCGAGTTCGCCCGCAAGTGGTCCAACCTCTACGACATCCAGGTAACCGAGGGCTATCGCGACCCCATCATCGTCACCGAGTTTATGCATCGGTTCTATGTCCAGGAAGGCAACAAACGCGTCAGTGTCCTCAAATTCCTGGACGCTCCAACGGTTTCGGCCAGGGTCACCCGTCTCTACCCCGGCACATGGGATTCCGTCGAAAGCCGCCTGTACGGTGAATTCTGCGCGTTTTGGCGCGTCTGCCCCCTATACGAGATCGAGTTCTCGCGTGAGGGAAGCTACGAGACGCTCGCCAAGACGCTCGGTCAGAACCTTATCGAAAAATGGCCGCAGAAAAAGGTCGACTACCTGCGCCACACCTTCCTGCTCTTTAAGCGCGCCTACCTTCGCGCAGGCGGCGACCACCTGGACATTACGCCCGCCGACGCCATGCTCGTCTACCTCAATGTGTACAACCAGGACCGCCTGCTGGATACGCCGACGGATATCGTCGTAAACCGCCTGTGCAAGATTTGGCGCGAGCTGGTCATTGCCGGCAAAAATGACGCGGACAAGGTCGATCTTGTCGAAGCGCCGAGCGTCGATGAGGAGGAGTCGCCCGCCAAGTCCACCTCTGGCGTGCTCAACTTCTTTATGGGCAAGACTGTCTATTCGGCGGCCAACCCCCTGCGTATCGCCTTTATCCATGAGTTCCCCTGTGCGACGTCGAGCTGGGACAGCCTGCACGACCAAGGGCGCCAGTATCTCGATGAGCACTTTGACGGTATCGTGCGCACCGAGGCGTTCGAGGACTGTCACGATCCGGACGTGTTCTACGCCGCCGTGGAAACGGCTGTCAAACATGGAGACAACGTCATCTTCTCGACCTCGCACCGCCTGATGGAATACACGCTCAGATCTGCCGTTGAGTATCCCCAGGTTCGGTTCCTTAACTGCTCTATCGGCCTTCCCCACCAAAGCGTCCGTTCGTACTTTGGCAAGATGTACGAGGCCAAGTTCCTCCTGGGCGCCCTTGCCGCCAGCATGGCGGACAACCATCGCATCGGCTACCACGCGTCGGTCTTCGCATCCGGCGCGCTCAGCGAGATCAACGCCTTTGCGATTGGCGCCTCGCTGCTCGACCCACGTGCGCAAATTATCCTGACGTGGGGTGATGTGCCCGCCGGAGGCCTTGCCGAGGCCATGTGCCGCGAAGGCGTGAGCGTCATGACCGGCGCCGATATGTCAAAGTCGCTGGAAGATCCAACGGCCTACGGGCTCCACCGCTTGGTCGACGGCAAAGTCACCGGCATCGCCATGCCCGTATGGAACTGGGGCCGTTACTACGAGCTCATCGTTCGCAGCCTTCTGCACGGCACGTGGGACGAGACCAGCGATGACAACCAAGTGCGCGCCGTCAACTACTGGTACGGCATGAGCTCCGGCGTTATCGACATCCGTTACGCTCCGGGCCTACCCTACCAGACGCGCAAACTCGTGCAGTTGCTCCGCAACGGCATTGTCGAGGGATCCATCAACCCCTTTGGCGGCGAGCTCCACAGCCAGAGCGGCGTGGTACAGATCGAAGGCTTCCCTCCGCTGCCGAGCACGCAGATTGTCGAGATGAATTGGCTGGCGGACAACGTGGTAGGCACCATTCCGCAGCTCGACGATGAGCCGAAAGTCCCTGCCCTATGAAAATCCTTGCCATAGCCGATACCGAAGAACGATGCCTTTGGGAGTGCTTTCGCAAGGAACGCTTTGAGGGAGTCGACCTGATTTTGTCCGCCGGCGATCTGGACCCGGACTATCTTGAGTTTTTGGTCACGGTCATCAACAAACCGCTCATCTACGTGCGCGGCAATCACGATGACCGCTACGCACGTCATGCACCGGGCGGATGTATCTGCGTAGAAGACAGCGTATACACGTACCGGGGGATTCGCATTGCGGGCCTTGGCGGGTCCATGCGTTATCGCGACGGCGCCAACATGTACACCGAACGCGAGATGTCCAAGCGCGTGCGCAAGCTGTCACGCAAAGTGAAGATGGTCGGCGGCTGCGACATCCTGCTGACCCATGCGCCCGCCGCCGGCATGGGCGATCTGGACGATCTGCCACATCGGGGATTCGAATGCTTTAACACAGCGCTTGAGTCCTGGAGCCCCGACTACATGGTGCACGGGCATGTACACCAAAGCTATGGTCGCGCCTTTCAACGTGAGCGTCAGCACGCATGCGGGGCAACGATCATCAACGCCTGCGGCTATACACAGTTTGAGCTGGACGAAGCGCGCTACCCCATCCGTGGCTGGCAGGCAGCCTGGCTTAATTCGCAAACCATGCGCCGCGAGCTCAAGCGCCATGAGGCCATCGAGTCATCAACCGCCAGAACACCCTGGTAACCACCACAAAGGGGACACTGTCCCCTTTGTGGTGGTTTTGACGCGATAGCAAGAAACCCGGTCCTGCACGAGGCGGAACCGGGTTTCTTTAGCAATGCTTGCTTTGCTCAGGCAGTAACTAAAAGTTACTCAGCCAGGAAGTCGCGCTGGACAGCGGGATCGACCTTGACGCCAGGGCCCATGGTGGAAGACACGGAGATGGACTTGACGTACTTGCCCTTAGCAGAAGAGGGCTTGACGCGCAGGATCTCGGTGTACAGGGCAGCGTAGTTCTCGACGAGCTGCTGCTCAGAGAAGGACTTCTTGCCCAGGGGCACGTGGCAGATGCCGTAGCGGTCGGCGCGGTACTCAACGCGGCCAGCCTTGAGCTCGGAGACCATCTTGGCGACGTCCATGGTCACGGTGCCGAGCTTGGGGTTCGGCATGAGGCCACGGGGACCAAGGATCTTACCGATGCGGCCAACCTTGGCCATCATGTTCGGCGTAGCGATAGCGGCGTCGAAGTTGATCTCGCCCTTCTGGATCTGGGCGACGAGCTCGTCGGAACCGATGATGTCAGCGCCAGCAGCCTCGGCCTCACGGGCCTTCTCGCCCTCGGCGAAGATGGCAACACGAACGGTCTTGCCGGTGCCGTGAGGCAGGGAGATGGAACCACGGATGTTCTGGTCAGCCTTACGAGTATCGATGCCCAGACGGAAGTGGGCCTCGACGGTCTCGTCGAACTTGGCGGTGTCGAGCTCCTTGAGGAGCTTGGCAGCCTGAAGGGGGGTGTAGAGCGTGGCGCGGTCGATCTTCTCGGCAGCGGCGTTATAGCTCTTACCATGCTTAGCCATGTGCATTACCTCCTGTGGTTAAACGGGCGTGAGCCCTCCCACATCGTATCGTGTGCCCTATTGCACACATATAACGGGCGCCCCGGTCGGAGCACCCGTCATTACCTAAAGAAATCGCTACTCAGCGATGGTGACGCCCATGGAACGGGCGGTACCGGCGATGATCTTCTTGGCGGCGTCAATGTCATTGGCATTGAGGTCCGGCATCTTGATCTCGGCAATCTTGGTGAGCTGCTCCTGGGAGAGCTGACCAACCTTGTCGGCCTGGGGCTTAGCGGAACCAGACTTGAGGTTCAGCTCCTTCTTGATGAGGTGAGCCGCCGGCGGAGTCTTGGTGATGAAGGAGAAGGACTTATCCTCGTAGACAGTAATCTCAACGGGGATGATGTCGCCCTTCTTGTCCTGCGTCTCGGCGTTAAAAGCCTGGCAGAACTGCATGATGTTCACGCCAGCAGCGCCCAGGGCGGGACCGACGGGAGGAGCGGGGTTAGCTGCACCAGCAGGAATCTGGAGCTTAATGACGTTGGCAACCTTCTTCTCAGCCATGGTCATTCCTTTCGAATCACGAGTGTGAAGTACTTGCTATATCGTAAGCACGCACGTGTTAGAAGCACTCCTGAGATGAGCAGTCACAGAAGAAGCACGCTCGCGCGAACGGACGAAAACTTAAGCGATGACAGCGACCTGGTTAAAGTCGAGCTCGACCGGCGTCTCGCGGCCAAAGATCATCAGCGTGACCTTGAGCTTGCCAGCCTCGGTGTTAACCTCGGAGACCTTGCCATCAAAATCGGTAAGCGGGCCATCGGTGACGCGGACGGACGTACCGACCTCAATATCAACCGAGGTGCGCTTGGGCGAATCGCCCTTACCGGGACGACGAGTCATCTTGTTGTACTCGTCGCGGGAAAGCGGAGCGGGCTTGCCGTTGCCGCCCAGGAAACCGGTGACGCCAGGCGTGTTACGAACACACGTCCAAGCATCGTCATCCATCTCCATGCGGACCAGGACATAACCCGGGAAGATCTTGGAATCCTTGGTCTCACGCTTGCCACCCTCTTTAATCTCGGTGACACGCTCCATAGGAATCTCGATATCAAAGATACGGTCCTGCATGCCCATAGTCTCGATGCGATGCTCGAGATCGGACTTAACGCGGTTCTCGTATCCAGAGTAAGTGTGAACGACGTACCAACGCTTAGACATGGTTTAGCCCCTCAATCCAGAGAACAGAGCAAGAGCCTCGCCAAAGCCAGCATCGAGCAGAGCGATGACGACGCCGACGACGATCAGAGAAGCGCAAACGACGACTGAGTAGTTCACGAGCTCCTTCTTATCGGGCCACGTGACACGCTTCATCTCGGACTTGACCGAAGCGAAATACTTCTTGGTGCGGGCGAAGAAACCAGGCTTCTCGTTCTTCTTGGACTTCGCAGCCTTCTCGTTCTTCTTGGCAACGGCCTTCTTGGCCTCAACCTTGGAGTTGGCGGCAGCGTTGTTGGCAGGCGCCTGCTGCTGAGCCTTCTTCTTGTTCTTCTTGTTGGCCATTTGGGTTACCTCCGCGCAATGCGCTCTTATACATGAGTAAACCGTAAGCCCCCAATTGGGAGCTTACGGAATAATGACTGGCACGCCAGGAAGGACTCGAACCCTCAACACTCGGTTTTGGAGACCGATGCTCTACCAATTGAACTACTGGCGTATGTGACTAGAGACTAGCGGGTCTCTTTGTGCAGCGTGTGGTGACGGCACCAGGGGCAATACTTCTTGATCTCCATACGATCAGGCATGGTCGACTTGTTCTTGGTGGTCGTATAGTTGCGGCGCTTGCACTCAGTGCACGCAAGAGTAACTAGAGTACGCATGTATCCTGAACCTTTCATTTCCGCCCCGTACGGGCACGAGTTGTTACTTTATCAGCTCCACGTAAGTGCTGTCAATGAAAACCTCGAGTCAATTGGTTCTCGGTGGATCCATTCATATTTGGAACACATCAATGAAGCCATCGAGAGCTAATCGACGGTGCATCCAGGACCATTATCGATCCTCTCGACACCAGCAACGGCTTAATATCCATTGCAGAAAAGAACCCGGCACCCATATAAGTGCCGGGTTCTCTAAGTCAGCTATATCAAAGAGCTAATTTACTCAATGATCGTGGAGACGATGCCCGAACCGACGGTGTGGCCACCCTCGCGGATAGCGAAGCGCAGGCCCTCCTCCATGGCAATCGGGTGGATGAGGTCGCCCTCGATGGTGATGTGGTCACCAGGCATAGCCATCTCGGTGCCCTCGGGGAGCTTGACCGTACCGGTAACGTCGGTGGTACGGAAATAGAACTGAGGACGATAACCATCGAAGAACGGGGTGTGACGGCCGCCCTCCTCCTTGGTCAGAACGTAGATCTCACCGGTGAACTTGGTGTGCGGGGTAACCGAACCGGGCTTGCAGAGAACCTGGCCGCGCTCGATGTCCTCGCGCTTGATGCCGCGGAGCAGCAGACCGACGTTGTCGCCAGCCTCGCAGAAGTCCATGGACTTACGGAACATCTCGATACCGGTAACGACGGTGTTCTGGGTATCCTTGATGCCGACAATCTCGACGGGCTCGTTGAGCTTGAGCTCACCGCGCTCGACACGGCCGGTAGCAACGGTACCACGGCCGGAGATGGTCATAACGTCCTCAACGGCCATCAGGAAGGGGAGGTCGTTGTTACGAGCAGGCGTCGGGATGTACTCGTCGACGGCCTTCATGAGCTCGCGGATAGCGTCCATCCACTTGGCGTCGCCCTCGAGAGCGCCCAGAGCGGAACCACGGATGACGGGGATGTCGTCGCCGGGGAAATCGTACTCGGAGAGGAGCTCACGGGTCTCCATCTCGACGAGGTCGATGAGCTCGTCATCGTCGACCATGTCGCACTTGTTCAGGAAGACGACGATGTAGGGAACGCCGACCTGACGGGCGAGCAGGATGGGCTCGCGGGTCTGAGCCATGGGGCCGTCGGTAGCGGCGATGACCAGGATAGCGCCGTCCATCTGAGCAGCACCGGTGATCATGTTCTTGACGTAGTCAGCGTGGCCCGGGCAGTCAACGTGAGCGTAGTGACGGGCAGCAGTCTCGTACTCGACGTGGGAGACGGAGATCGTAATGCCGCGCTCGCGCTCCTCGGGAGCCTTGTCGATGTTCTCGAACGCAGTGAAGTCAGCCTTGCAGCCCTCGGTCTCGGAGAGAACCTTGGTGATGGC
Organism: uncultured Collinsella sp.; assembly: GCA_902474645.1. GTDB lineage: Bacteria > Actinomycetota > Coriobacteriia > Coriobacteriales > Coriobacteriaceae > Collinsella. Next base: position 235 of record CABRWN010000066.1, on the reverse strand, counting down.
GGCGGTCAGCGTGGTCTTGCCGTGGTCGACGTGACCAATGGTGCCGATGTTAACATGCGGCTTAGTGCGCTCAAACTTCTCTTTGGCCATAAAGCCCTCCTCTAAACAGGTCGTCCCCGGACGGGACTTTGCCTTTATACCATAGTGGCCTCTCAACATACTATTGAGAAGCCACCGTGTTACCTATGGTAGCGGTGACTGGATTCGAACCAGTGACGCCACGGGTATGAACCGT
>CABRWN010000065.1 GCA_902474645.1 uncultured Collinsella sp. | reverse complement strand
GCAGCGTTCTTGACGGCCTCCTGAGCCTGCTTCTTGGTGCCGACGAACAGCACGTTGCCACCCTTGGCGACGTTCTTGACGAAGGTGTAGGCCTGGTCGGCGTCGAGGATGGTCTGCTTGAGGTCAAGGATGTAGATGCCGTTGCGCTCACCGAAGATGAACGGCTTCATCTTGGGGTTCCAGCGACGGGTCTGGTGACCGAAGTGGCAGCCGGCCTCGAGCAGGGTGCGGATATTAATCTTGGTAGCCATGTTAAACCTCCTGTGGTTTGCCTCCGCGCGGGGTCATCCTCCAAAACCAACCCGGACATGTGCTACCAAAGCCCGGGCACCACGGTATGAAGTAGCCGCGCGTGCGTGATAAAAACCTGTTGCCGTGAAGCAACCCGATGAATGATAGCAGGAATGCTTCTTCCTGCCAACCCGCAATCAAAACCACACACCTGAGTGCGGCGCGGAACGTCCCAGCAACTATTCGCCGCGGGGATGGGCTTGAGCCACAGCCCGCTTAAGCCGATCGGGTGTGAGATGCGTGTAGATCTGCGTCGTGGACAGGCTCGCATGACCCAGCAGCTCTTGGACCGAGCGCAGGTCCGCACCGCCCTCGAGCAAGTCGGTCGCAAAGGTATGGCGCATCGCATGCGGGGCGATGTCGGCCGGAATGCCGGCGAGCGTCGCCAGCGTATGGAACCGCCGCCTGAGCATGGCGGCGCTCATGCGATTGCCGCGCGCCGATAAAAGCAGCGGATGCGGCCCGTTAGCGAGGTCACGGCGCTTTGCCTGAGCGAGCAACTCCGGCCTCCCCTCCTCAATATAGAGACGCGTCGCCTCGAGCACACGACGATACAGGGGGACGATACGTTCTTTACTCCCCTTGCCCCACAGGCGCAACGTGCGTTCGGACCAAGCGATGGACTCCACATTGAGTGCTGCGAGCTCAGAGATACGAGCACCCGAGGCATAGAGCAGCTCGAGCATCGCCGCATCGCGCAGTCCCGCAGGCGTCGAGGTGTCAGGCGTCTTGAGCAGCGCCTCGACCTGCTTGGTCGTAAGGACGCCCGGCAGGTCACGCGGCAGCTTGGGCGATGCGATCGCCGAGACCACATCGCCCTCAACGATTCCCTCGGCAGCCATCCACCGATAGAGTGAGCGAATGGCAGACAGGTGTGCCGCAAGGGTCCGAGCCGCCACCTGGCCACGCGACAGCTCGGCCAAATAGGAACGAACGGTCCGTACGTCGGCGGCGCGAGCGTCGATGCCCTCGCGTTCGCACCACGCAGCAAAGCGCTCCAACCTCGAGCCATAGGCCGTCACCGTGTTGGGAGAAAGTCCCTCGACACGTGCGATATAGGCGATAAACGAGTCGACAGTGTCGTACAGGTCAAAGGCTATGACCAGTCGCCTCCAAACAAATCGGGGCGAGTGGCCAGATAGGCATCAAGGGCCTCGAGCGCACGGTCCGCATAGGCCTGGTAGCGGTCGCGCTTGCTGCGGCGCTTACCATCCTCGAGTGGCGGCACCAGACCAAAGTTGACATGCATAGGCTGATAGCCCACGGCGGCAGGATCGGTCGCATAGCCCACGAGCGCACCCAGGGCGCCCACGCGCGGCAACTCGACGCCCGCGGCACCGATAGCCTCGGCATAGGTGTTGAGCGCCGCGAGCAGACCGGTCGCCACGGCTTCCATGTACCCCTCGGTGCCGGTGATCTGACCGGCCAGGCGCACGCCGGTACCGGGCACGGCAAAGGTGCCATCGAGTACGTGCGGGGCGTCGACAAAGGTATTGCGGTGCATGACACCGTAACGGAAGAACTCAGCGTTCTCCAAGCCCGGCACCATATGAAAGACGCGCTTCTGCTCGCCAAAGGTCAGGTTGGTCTGGAAACCCACCAGGTTATAGGCGGTCTTCTCCTTGTTCTCGGCACGAAGCTGAATCGCCGCCCAGGGGCGACGTCCGGTACGCGGGTCGGTGAGGCCGACGGGCTTCATGGCGCCAAAGCGAATGGCGTCCTTGCCGGTGCGCGCAACCTCCTCGGCAGGCTGGCAGGCCTGGAACAGATCGCCGCCCTCAAAGTCCTTGAGCACCACGCGGTCGGCCGTGGTAAGCGCCTCGATAAAGGCCTCGTACTCCTCCTTATTGAGCGGAGCGTTGAGATAGTCGCCGCTCCCCTGCTCCTCGTAGCGCGACTGCGAGAACAGCACGTTCATATCGAGCGTGGAGGCATCGACGATCGGCGCCGCAGCGTCAAAGAACGCCAGGGCATCGCCACCGACAAGCTTCATGACCTCTTCGCTCAGCGCCGGTGAACACAGCGGGCCCGCGGCAATGACCACGTGGCCCTCGGGAATCTGCGTGACCTCGCCGTGCACGACCTCGATATTGGGACGGGCGGCAACCTCGGCCTCGACAAGCTCGGAAAACTTAACGCGGTCGACCGCCAGGGCGCCGCCGGCGGGAACAGCCGCGCGATGGGCGCAATCGAGCAGAACTGAACCCATGCGCTCAAGCTCGGCCTTCAGCAAACCAGCCGCGGAATCTGGACGGGTCGACTTAAACGAATTGGAGCAGACGAGCTCTGCCAGGTGATCGGTATGGTGGGCCGGGGAGCTCACCTGGGGGCGCATCTCGCACAGCTTTACGGCAAACCCGCGGTCTGCCAGCTGGATCGCGCATTCCGAACCCGCCAGACCGCCACCGATAACCGTCACCTGATCGAACTGCATCTGCAAACACCTTTCTAATTGACACGTTTTCCATTGTGACCGAAGGGCGTCTGGGCGTGAAGGGCAAACTTGGAGGGCGCATACCTTCCATCCATCATGCGCTCGATAAGACCCTCGAGTTCAAGTGAACCCAGGAGCTTAAGTACGCCGACGGCATCGAGCGAAACGAGCGCCGCGATGTCGTCGACCTTGAGCGGAGAGGCGACGAGCGCATGCATCACGGTCTGCTGCGTTGGATCCAGGTCGGCAATGCCGGGAGCATCGGGGCGCGAGTAGCGCAGGGTACCGTAGATGCGTGAGATAGCCATCTCGATAGATTCCTCGTCGATGATGCAGCAGGCACCGTTCGCAATGAGGTAATTCGTGCCACGCGACTCGGGCGATAGGATCGACCCCGGCACGGCAAGCAGCTCGCGCCCCAAATCCATAGCAGCCTCGGCTGTAGAAAACGTCCCGGAAGGCATACCAGCCTCGGACACAAAGAGTGCTTGCGACAGGGCCGCGATCACCTGGTTACGCCGCGGAAAGGCAAACTTGCGCGGACCCATGCCCCACGGAGAGATCGACACGACCGCGCCACCCGTATCGAGCGTGCGTGTAATAAGCCCCGCGCTTGAACGCGGGTAGACCACGTCGGCGCCCGTCCCCAGCACCACGACGTGTTTGCCGCCGGCGTGGACCGCAGCCCAACCCGAGGCCTGGTCACAACCGACCGCGCCGCCCGAAACTACCGTCACTCCCGCCTCGACCGCCACCTTTGCCGCAAGCTCTGCCACAGCAAGACCATACGGCGAGGCCTTGCGCGCGCCGATGATGGAGAGCGCGGGCGTCGAAAGCACCTCGGGGTTGCCGCGCACATAGAGCGTCTGGGGTACATCAGAAAGCTCCAAAACGGTCTCGGGATACAACGCATCACCTGGATGCAGCTCGAAGGTCCCCTCGGCCATCATTGGTCCCTCCTTCCCTGGTACATCGCTGCCTCGAGCACGTGGTCCTGCGTCACCTGCTCGCTCTCGGCGACATCTGCAATCGTGCGCGCAATGCGAACCAGGCGCACGATGCCACGCCCTGTGAGATGTGTGCGTTTGGACAGACCGAGTACGCATTTCTCGGCAGCATCATCGAGCTCAAAGGTCGAAACGACGCCGTCAATGGAGCGTGTCTCGTCATCCTCGGCCTCGGCATCCGCATCGTCCATACGGGATTCGCGCCAGGCGCGAAAAGCGCGACCGCGCACAACGTAGTCACGTAACTCAGCTGACGACATACCCTCCGCACCCTCGATAATCACTTGGGGGTCGGGACGGGTCACATCGATCATCATGTCGATACGGTCAGCCAAAGGACCGCGCAGCTTTGCCCGATAGCGCTCCACCATCGATGCCGAGCAGCGGCATGGCACCTCACGGTCGCCCAAAAAGCCGCAGGGGCAGGGATTGCTCGCAGCGAGCAGCTGAAAGCGCGACGGAAAGGTAAAAGCCCCGTCGACGCGTACGATCCTCACATAGCCGCGCTCGATGGGCTGACGCAGCGTCTGCAGCACACCCGTGGGAAACTCGGCAAGCTCGTCCAAAAAGAGAACACCGCCATGAGCAAGGCTGATCTCGCCCGGGTGCACCGGGCGCCCGCCGCCGATAAGGCCTGCGGTCGAAATACTGTGGTGGGGACTGCGGAAAGGCCGGTGCCCCGCCAACAAGCCATCAATGTTCTCGCCCAAGACCGAATGGATGCACAGCGCCTCTTGCTGATCCTCGAGAGAAAGCTCGGGCAAAATGCCCGTCATGCGCCGCGCAAGCATGGTCTTGCCCGATCCAGGGGACCCAATCATGAGCAAGCCGAGTTCTCCGGCTGCCGCAAGTGCCATGCCGCGTTTAGCGACTTCCTGCCCCAGTACGTCGGCATAGTCGAGCTCAGGCTCAAAGGTCACCTCGACGCCCTCGGAATCCAAGTAGTGCCGCGCGGCATCGCCCATACCATGAGCAAGCTGAGACAGATGGTCGATAAAGCCGCAATCCACGCCCGCAAGCGGCACATGCTGATCGGACCTGCCGGCGATAAAAGACAGCCCCATGTCTCGAGCCAATAGCTGAAACGCCACCTCGCCCTTGACAGGAAGCACCGTGCCGTCCAAGCCGAGCTCGCCGGCGATAAGGCAGCGATCGAGGTTGTCACGGGGAATCTGACCATCGGCCGCTAGAACCGCGATGGCGATGGGCAGATCAAAGCCGCTACCGGTCTTGCGAATATCGCCGGGCGCCAGATTGACCGTAATGCCCGAACGCGGGATCTCGAACCCGGCGGAGCGCATCGCACAGCGAATACGACCACGTGACTCCATCACCTCCATACTCGGGATGCCGAGCATCTGGATGCCAGGAACGCCGCCAGCAAGCGAGACCTCGACCGTGACGTGAATCGCCTCGACGCCGCGAATGCAGGCCGCGTGAACGGCAAACGTCTCGAACGCCATCACGACACCTGCCAATCGAACGCGTTGTACTGATGCTCGATCTCGGCGATATGCCCGCCGCGAATGGTGACACCCACGGCATCGAAGCGAATCGCCTTGAGCGGATAATGCTCCATGAGATAGCAACTTGCGATGCGGCGGTAGCGACGTTGCTTTTGGGCGTCCACGGCCTCCTCGGGAAAGACCCGCGTGCTGCAATCCAGCGCAACGCGTCTGGTCTTGACCTCGGCCATCACCACGACATCGTCGAGCTCATCGAGCAGCACCAGGTCGGCCTCGCCCTCGGTGCAACGATAACCCTGCTCCAGCAAGGTGTAGCCGCGCTCGTTAAAGTAGTCGATGGTGATCAGCTCGCCCAGCATGCCCAGCTCGCGGGGACTGAGTCCCTTGATAAACTCGGGCGTCATCGCCCCGCAGTCGAGCTCGCCGTTTACCCAACGCTCCTTGAGCTGCTGCGTCTTGCTCTTTTTGCTTGCGGCACTCATGGGGTCTCCTTTCCCGCACACTGCATTGCCCCGATGATGAGGGCACCTTTCATGCGGGTAAGTACCGGAAGCAAACCAAAAGCTGACCAAATGCCGTCAAAAAACGGGCCGTACGCAGCAATGCTGTTGCATACGGCCCGCTACCAGCAGGTTTATAAAACCCCAGGGGTCCCTGTCTCCACAATTGACCTAGAAAAGGCGCTCAGTCTGCAGAAAGTTTCCGCAAAAGCTCACGCGGTGCAGAGGACAAAGTCCATGTTTGCGAATGGCCTCGATGTGCTCGGGGCTTGCATAGCCCTTCGACTCGGCCAGATGGTACTCGGGATACTCGGCGTCGTACTCGACCATCATCTCGTCACGCGTGACCTTGGCCATGATGGACGCCGCGGCGATACAGGCGATTTTGGCATCGCCTTTCACCACGTCGCGCTCGTTGGGAACGGCGCCCAAGGGGTTGCCGTCCATGAGGACGCAGTCGGGCTCGAGCCCCGTGTCGGCCACGGCGCCCGCGACGGCAACGCGGATGGCGCGGGCCATACCCATCTCATCGATATCCTTAGGCGCGATATGGCAAAAACCGATCGCCGTCGCCACCTCGGCAATCTTCACAGAGAGCAACTCGCGGCGCGCGGGCGTGAGCTTTTTGGAATCGTTGATACCCCAGACGCGCGGCTCCATAGGAAGACAGACGGCGCACACCGTCAAAGGACCGGCCACCGATCCGCGACCCACCTCGTCGACACCAACGACCACCCCATCGCCGCCAAGCTCATGCATAAGCTCGTACATGTCATTGACGCGCTCGCGCTCGGCAAGCTCTTTGGCATGGCGTTTGAGGGCGCGTTCACAAGCCTTGATCACCTGCTGGCGCGGGTCCTCGCGATAATGCTCTACGAGGGCGGGAATCTCCTCAAACGTAGCGCTCGCCAACTCACCGGCAACCTGCGATGCCGAAACCGAGCTCGTCATGTTGGCCATACCAGGCCCTCCTTGCATGCAAATCAGATAAAAAGAAGGGCCACCCGAAGGTGACCCTTGCGTCCAAACGAGTGGACAGACGCTGCGATCTTCTTAGCGCTTCTCGGGGATGCGAGCAGCCTTGCCCACCTTGTCGCGGAGGTAGTACAGCTTGGCGCGACGAACGCGACCATGACGAACGACCTCGAGCTTGGCGATCTTGGGGCTGTGAAGCGGGAAGGTACGCTCAACACCGACACCGAAGGAAATCTTGCGGACGGTGAAGGTCTCGCGGGCACCGGCGCCGGCCATGCGGATGACGTCGCCCTGGAAGACCTGGATGCGCTCGCGGTCGCCTTCCTTAATGCGGTAGTGAACCTTGACGTTGTCGGCGACGCGAACCTGAGGAATGTCCTCGCGGATCTGCTGACGCTCGATTGCGCGGATGTAATCCATGTGCAATTCCTTACTCTTCTAGAGGTGCCGTACCACCTTGGCCGGCACGTAGTTGAACAAACGTATTCGAGTATACACGCGCGGGTTTCTGCTGCAAGAACAATTTTTTACGCAGACAAAAAGACAAAACCCGCACATGATAACCGCCCGCCTCACGAATGAGGCGGGCGGCATGAAGGGGGCTACGCTAGGCGTCTATACCCAAAACGTTAGGCGGAGCGCTTCGCCTCGAGCTTGGCCTGAGCGGCAGCCAGGCGTGCGAGGGGCACGCGGTAGGGCGAGCAGGACACGTAGTCCACGTCGGCAACGTTAAACAGGCCCTTGATGGACTTGGGGTCGCCGCCGTGCTCGCCGCACACGCCAAAGTGCATGTCGGGGTTGGTGGCGCGGCCCTTCTCGACAGCCATGCGCACCAGCTCGAGTACTGCCGTATCGATGGTCTCGAATGGGTTGTCCTTCAAGATCTTCTTGTGCATGTACAGCGGGATGAACTTGGCCTCGGCATCGTCGCGGGAGAAGCCGAAGGTCGTCTGGGTAAGGTCGTTGGTGCCAAAGCAGAAGAAGTCGGCGTGCTGCGCGATCTCGTCAGCGACCATGCAGGCACGCGGCAGCTCGAGCATCGTGCCCACGGGAATATTGAGCTCGACGCCTTCCTCGGCTGAAACCTCGGCGATCACGCGCTCGATGACCTCGCGGGTCTGGACGTGCTCGGCCGTGATGGAAACGAGTGGAACCATGATCTCGGGGCGCGGGTCGACGCCCTCCTTGATCAGGCGAGCGGCAGCCGTGGCGACGGCGCGGACCTGCATGAGTGGCAGATCGCTAAAAACGACAGACAGGCGCACGCCGCGCAGGCCGAGCATGGGGTTCGACTCGACCATGCCGTCGATACGGCGCAGTCGGGCACGCAGGGCGGCAAGCTCCTCCTCGCTGGCACCAGCGGCTTCCTTCTTGGTGATGGCGACCTCGAGCTCGCAAGGATTATCCAGGAACTCATGAAGCGGCGGATCGAGCAGGCGGACGACCACATCGCGACTGGACATGGTCTTGAACATCGCCAGGAAGTCCTCGGTCTGAACCTTGAGCAGGTCGGCCAGGGCCTGCTGCTTCACGGCCTCATCGTCAGACAGAATGAAGCTCTGGATGATGTTCTTGCGGTCGCCTAGGAACATGTGCTCGGTGCGGCACAGGCCGATGGCCTCGGCGCCAAACTCGAGTGCGAGCGCGGCATCCTCGGGGTTGTCGGCGTTGACGCGCACATGGTTGGCGTGGCCGCCGGTCTCGTCCAGACGAATCTCGTCGGCCCAGGACAGGATGGTGTCCAAGTCGCCGGTGAGCTCGGCCGAAACCAGATCGACGGCGCCGTCGACGACGATACCCTGGGTGCCGTCGATGGAGATGACATCGCCCTCATGCAGCACGCGGTCGCTGCCCTCGATGCGCACGACCTTCTCGGCGGCGTCGATGTGGAAGCGCTCGATACCGCAGACGCAAGGCGTACCCATGCCGCGGGCGATAACGGCGGCATGGCTCGTCTTGCCACCGTGGCTTGTCAGAATGCCCTCGGCGGCGACCATGCCTTTCAGGTCGTCGGGGTTAGTCTCCCAGCGGACCAGGATCACCTTGTGACCCTCGTTGGCGCGCGCGACGGCGTCATCGCTCGAGAACACGACCTCGCCCACGGCGGCACCGGGGCTGGCGTTCAGACCACTGGCCAGGGCCTCGTACTTCTTGGAGGCGTCAAACTGCGGGTGAAGAAGCTGGTCGAGTTGCGCGGGATCGATGCGTCTCACGGCCTCCTCGCGAGTAATCAGACCCTCCTCGACCATTTCGATGGCGATGCGCAGGGCGGCGGTAGCAGTGCGCTTGCCCACGCGGGTCTGGAGCATCCAGAGCTTGCCCTGCTCGATGGTGAACTCGATATCGCACATATCGCGGTAATGATCCTCGAGCGTCAGGAACACGCGCTCGAGCTCCTCACCTGCAGACTCGAGGCCCAGAGTGGTCTTGAGGTCGGCAATGGGCTCGGTGTTACGGATACCGGCGACAACGTCCTCGCCCTGGGCGTTTACCAAAAAGTCGCCGTAGAACTCTTTGGTGCCGTCGGCCGGGTTGCGCGTAAAGGCAACACCGGTCGCAGAAGTCTCGCCCTTGTTGCCAAAGGCCATGGCCTGCACGTTGACGGCGGTGCCGAGGTCGTCGGAAATGCCATGCTGCTTGCGGTAGATGCAGGCACGCTCATTCATCCAGCTGCCAAAGACGGCCTGGATGGCAAGGCGCAGCTGAAGCTCAGGATCGTGCGGGAAGACGGGCTTGCCGTCGACGACCTCGAGCTCGGGGTACAAGGCGGCATCGACGTTCTCGGAGAAGATCCCCTTGAAGGCCTCGACGAGCTCCTGCAGATCCTCGGCTGAAAGCTCGGAATCGACGCGAACACCGGCGACCAGGCGGGCCTGGGTCAGGGCGTTCTCGAACAGGTCGGCGTCAACACCCATGACGACGTTGGAGAACATCTGGATAAAGCGGCGGTAGCTATCCCAGGCAAAACGCGAATTTTGCGTCTGGGCGATGAGACCCTGAACGGAGTCGTCGTTGAGGCCCAAGTTGAGGACCGTGTCCATCATGCCGGGCATGGAAAACGGAGCGCCCGAGCGAACCGACACGAGCAGCGGATCGGAGGCGTCACCGAGCTTCTTGCCGCAGCGGGCCTCGAGGTCCGCCTCGGCGGCAACGATCTCATCGAGTGCACCTTCGGGCCAGACGTTTCCGGCACCGGAGTACTCGACACAAGTCTGGCAGGTAATGGTAAACCCACCGGGAACCGGCAGGCCGATGCGGCTCATCTCGGCAAGGTTTGCGCCCTTGCCGCCAAGCACGAAGTTCATGGACTTGTCGCCCTCGGTGACACAGGTGCCCTGGGCGTCGGTTCCAAAACGGTAAACCCTCTTGCAATCGCTCACGATACTTCCCCTTCCATGCGCTTACGCGCACGACCGTGTTGACGAATCGACCCGCCGAATGCAGGCCGTGAGGGAACTATACGGCGGGCATTGAGCGGGCTTGCGTAGAGGGCGCGGGGTTTGGTAAACGTGGTAAATATGACGGTAA
>CABRWN010000064.1 GCA_902474645.1 uncultured Collinsella sp. | reverse complement strand
AAAGGTGATGGTGTCCACGCCCGCCATAGAAGCGATCATGGAGCCAGCCTGCTGCATAGCCTTGTAGGCGAACATATCGAAGGCGAGCAGGCAGCGCTCGTCGCCCTCGGAGGCGCGCGTGCGGATGTCGCGGGCGTCGTTGGAGATACCCGAAATGGCAAGCAGGCCGGACTGCTTGTTCATCATGTCATCGACTTCCTGATAGCTGTAGCCGCCCTCGCGCTGGAGGTAGCACACGGTGGCCGGATCAATGGAACCACAGCGAGTGCCCATCATCAGGCCGTCGAGCGGCGTGAGGCCCATCGTGGTGTCGCGGCACACGCCGTCCTCGATAGCAGCGAGCGAAGCACCGTTACCCAAATGGCACGAAAGCAGACGGTGGCAGCGCGAACCCAGGATCTCCTTGGCCATCATCCACTCATAGCGGTGGCTCGTGCCGTGGGCGCCATATTTGCGCACATGATACTTGTCGCACACGTCCTTGGGCAGAGCGTAAGTGTAGGCAACCTCGGGCATGGTCATGTGGAACGAGGTGTCGAAGACCGCCACGTTGGGCAGCTCCGGATACTTCTCACGGCAATACTTGATTGCTGCGGCCTCGCCGTAGTTGTGCAGCGGGGCGAGCGGGGCCACCTCGAGAATCTTGGCCATAACCTCGTCGTCGACAACTGCGGAATCATCGAAGTGCCAGCCGCCCTGAACGATACGATGACCAATGCCATCGATCGTAAAGTCGGTCTTCTCGAGCTCCTCGAGCACACGAGCGATAGCAGAGCGATGATCGGGGAAAGGGACCTCCTCGGTCTGCTTGGCGCCACCGTTCTCGGAGTGGCCAAAGATGCCCATGTCCGAACCGATACGTTCGCAGTTGCCCTTGGCAAAAACCTCACGGGTATCGGTATCCAAAAGCTGATATTTAAGGCTTGAGCTACCGGCGTTGACAACAAGTACGTTCATGAGACTCCTTTGCAGTGCGATACGGTCGGCGCAGACCCCTTAAGGCGGCCGCATGTTAATAAGAAGTTATCACAACTTAATAAATAACTATCAGGCATATCGCCCAACGAGCACAAAAGAGGGGCCGAACGGCGCTCGGTCGTCCAGCCCCTCCCCTCTTGCAATTACTTGCCGTTGACGATGCGCTCGACGTCAGAAGCGATCATGAACTCCTCGTCCGTGGGGATGACGAAGATCTTGACCTTGGAATCCTTGGCAGACAGGCACCAAGCGCCGTCACCACGCAGGGCGTTGCGGGCATGATCCATCTTGACGCCCATAAAGGCCAGACGGTCGGCAACGCCGGCGCGAACGGCCGGAGCGTGCTCACCGATGCCGGCGGTGAAGACCAGCGTGTCCATGCCGCACATGGAAGTAGCCATCTCGGCAGCCTTGGCGGCAATCTTGTAGACGAACATGTCGAAGGCGAGCTGAGCCTCGGGGTCGCTAGCGGCAGCGAGCTCCTCGACGTTGCGGCAGTCGTTGGTCTTGCCGCCGGTCACAGCCAAAAGGCCGGACTTCTTGTTCATCATCTCGTCGACCTCGTCGAAGGTGTAGCCGCCCTCGCGCTGCAGGTAGCACACGGTAGCCGGGTCGATGGAGCCGCAGCGCGTGCCCATCATAAGGCCGTCGAGCGGCGTGAGGCCCATGGTGGTGTCCATGCACTTGCCGTCCTCGATGGCGCACAGGGAGGCACCGGAACCGATGTGGCACACGACGACCTTGCGGGCCTCGCCGTTGGTCATCTCGGCGACCTTCTTGGAGATGTAGCGATAGCTGGTGCCGTGGGCGCCGTACTTACGGATGTGCAGCTTGTCGCAAACATCCTTGGGAAGGGCGTAGGTCTTGGCGACCTCGGGCATGTTGAAGTGGAAAGCGGTGTCGTAGACCGTGACGTTGGGCAGATCGGGATACTGCTCCAGGCAGTACTCGATAACGTTGGCCTCGGGGTTGTTGTGCAGCGGCGCCAGCGGGGCGACCTCACGGATCTTGGCGAGGACGTCCTCGTCGACGAGGGAGGAATCGCCGAAGTACCAACCGCCCTGAACGATGCGATGGCCGATGCCCTCGATCTTGACGCCGTTGGCCTCGAGGTCCTTCAGGACGACCTCGATGGCGACCTTATGGTCGGGGAACTCGATGTTCTCGGTCACCTTCTTGGAGCCGTTGGCAGCGTGGGTGAAGGTACCGCCGGTAAAGCAGACGCGCTCGCAGGAGCCCTTTGCGGACACCTTGTGGGACTTGGTATCGATGACCTGATACTTAAGGGTCGAAGATCCTGCGTTGACGACCAGAACGTTCATGTGTCTCCCTACTAACAGGCGGTGTGGCGCCGCCAGGTTACATACGCTTCAATAATAAACCCAAACGCCCTCGCGCTCGGGTTTATTGCGTTGATATATAAGTTATCGGTGCCTAAATACGCATGGCCTTTGACTTGTAAGACGAAATAGCGCGGGGATATACACCAGGGAAGAAATCCCGAGCGCAACAAGCAATACGACTCGAATGCCCGCAACGCTACTCAACACAGCGTTGAGCAGATAGAAAAGAACAGCACCCACCGCCACCATCTGGCTTTGAACCGAAATCAATGAACAGCGCATCGAAGAATCGGCAGCATTTTGAAAAATTGAGTATTTAATTGGAGCAAATAACGAGTAAGCGACCGTCTGCAACACATAGAACACGGGCAGCAAACAGACTGGAGTAAAGGGAATCAAAAACAGAGCAGTCAGGGAAAGGCGCACAATGCCGCAAACACGCGCAAAACGGCCCTTGTCGACACGAGCAATCACACTGGGCACAATAAACCCTATGGAGGCGGAGACAAGGAGCTGGACCGCAATGGTCACGCCCGAAGCGACAGCATTCATTCCGCGGCCGGCAAGCAACAGTGAGAAAAAGTCTTCCAGAGCGACGAAGGCAAATGCCTGAGAACAGTCCATGATGAACGCTGACCGAAGAATGCCATTACCCGCAATAGCGGCACCGATCATCTTCGGGCTAATTCCATGCTCAGGTGACACCGCGGCGCCCTCTCTTCTCACCTCAGGAATACAGACAACGACAACCAATGTCAGCACCATTGTGATGATATCGACCGAAAACCCAACGAGATACGCGCCAGCGGACGAAATGAAACCGCCCACACAAGCGGAGAGGGCATAAGACGCATAGAAGACAAATCGCTCAACGATATTAAGTCTCACGAGTTGGTCCTGAGAGACGCTATCAATGTAAATCGCTTCGATGGATCCGCTCGCACATGCAACGGCAAAACCCTTGAGAGCAAACGCACCGATTAAAAGCAGAGGAGATCGGACGAGAAGCAGGGCGGCGTAGTATCCAAGCATTCCCACGACGCCAACGAGACCGCTTGTCTTTCGTCCAAACCTATCAGCAATATAGCCAGTGGGAACTTCAAGGATGAACTTGCTCACTTGGTATGCAATCATCATGCTAGAAATCGCTACCATCGAAAGCCCGACGAACTCAAGGTAGACAGTTAGAAAATACAAGATGGTGCTGAAGTTCGACAGAAAAACGAACGTCATATAAAGCAAAACCGTACGGTTTTTCATGCTCCGCCCTCCAAGAGTCAGCAATCTAAATCGGAATCTAGGAAAAGCATGGGGGCAAAGCTGTCAGCTATGTGTTGCAAGGCGTCAACATTCACTTGACGACACGAGGCCAAATGGCCTCACGAAGCAAGATGACGCAATAGGTGAAGAAATACCGTCTGGTGTCGATCGGTCCAGGCATTTTGTCGATAGCAAAAGTAGATGGGCAAGGCTACGTCATGCGAGCCTTCAATGGAGCACTCGCTCACTTCCAGTCCATCTGATGCGAGAGAAGAGCCAGAAAAACTCAATATCAATCCCCCGGCTTGAAGAAACTCAGCCTGCGCCCTGTTTCCGTATTCGACATCGCGAAAGCGGAAATTAACCAGCTGAGCCTCGGGACATTGATTAATCGCATTGAGACAGGGCGACAAATTAATTGGAACAGCGAGCCTGCCGCCCAGTAACTCACGAACGGTCATAGCACCCACAGATTGATGACCAGCTGGGCATGAAAGAACCCTGAGCTCCTTTTCACCCATATATTTTGAAGAAAGGACGCTGTCCCGTGGTTCCTCAAACGAGATAGCCGCGTCCGAAATGCCAAGTATAAGTGATTCAAAGCATGTTGCCGTTGGCTGATGCCACACATCAAGATGAATCTGAGGGTGCGAGCTTTCAAACGAGTCGTACCAGTTTTCGGAAAAAAGGCGCCCCCGCCCGTGAAGACAGGGGGCGTAAAGACGGAAATGGCCGTCGGGCGAAACGCCGCCGTTCCCCGATTGAGCGTACTTTTTGAAATCGTCGACTTGCGCCAGGATCACGCGTGCACGACGCGCAAATTCTCTGCCCGCCGGAGACAAAACAGCCTCCCCCGCCGATCGGTCGAGCAAAACGATCTGATACTCAGATTCCAACTTTTTGATTGCCGACGAAACGGCCTGCGGACTCACATGAACGGCGCGAGCTGCTTTACGCACGCCACCATAGTTCGCTACCGCTTGAAGGTATTCGAGTTGAGAAAGCTGCATAGATTACTCCAAAGGCAGCCAAGTCGACGGCCTACGCGCCCTCAGATGAGGTTCTCGCCCAGGTTCTTGCCGCCGAGGACGTGCATGTGGAAGTGCATGACGGTCTGACCGGCGTTGACGCCCTTGTTGGAGATGACGCGGAAACCGTCCTCCAGGCCCTTGGCCTTAGCGACCTCCTGGATGGCGTGAGCCATGGCGCCCATGGTCTCGGCAGGTACGTTGTCGGCGATGTCGCTGTAGTGCTTCTTGGGGATCACGAGCGTGTGGACCGGCGCCTGGGGATTGAGGTCGTCGAAGGCGATGACCTGATCGTCCTCATAGACAACGGTCGAGGGGATCTCGTGGTTGGCAATTTTGCAGAAGATGCAATCGCACATGGTTGGTTCCTTTCTCACAGACCAAGGTAATTATATTTGGTCGGGATGGTTAGAACGAGAGGTTGTCGTCGGTGTTGGCGGCTTCGCCGTCGGCGAGCACGTCGTTGCCGTCGACGTCCTTAAGAAGCACCGAGACCTTCTGCTCGGCATCGGACAGGCGGGTGCGCAGACTCTTGAGGAGCTCGACGCCGCGGGTATAGCTCTCGAGCGACTCCTCGAGCTCCATATCGCCCGACTCCAAGCTGCGGATGATGAGCTCCAGCTCCTGCGAAGCCTGCTTGTACGTAAGCTGCTCGACCGGGGTCTTCTCTGCCATATCTGTTTCCTTTCCTAAAGGTTTATCGCTATGAAACGCGGGTTACTCGACCGTATCGACCGTTGCCGCTACATTGCCGTCTGCCATGCGCACGCGGATGGCGTCACCGGGCTTAAAGGTCTTGGCGCTCGTGGCCACCCCATCATCGCTGTACGCGATGGAATAGCCGCGGGCAAGCACCTTGAGCGGCGACAGGGCATCGAGCGAGGCTGCCGCACGGCCCAGGTCGGACGCTGGCTTGTTGAGCATCGTGCGCCCCTGATGCTCCAAACGGGAACTCGCAAGCGTGAGCGCATGGCGCTTGCCATCGAGCCCCGAGGTGCTTGCAACCAAATGCTCGGGCAGGCGTTCAAAGCTGGATCGGAAAGCTCCGACCGAGCGTACTATGGCACCCGACAGGCGATCGGCGGTCAGCGCAAGCTCCGATTCGCGACGCTCGACCATAAATGTGGGGTCGTTGAGGCACGGGCGGCACGCAGCCGCATCGAGCGCATCGCCCAGGCGAGCCGTATAGGTATCCCAGGCACGGCGACCGCGCTGATCGAGCATCTCCAGGTCGACCTGGGCCGACCCAATCATCGATGCCATCGCGGCACCCAGACGCTGATGGCGCGCCTCGAGCACATCGGCCAACTCCGTCATAGCCGGCGCCACCGATTCTGCCGCCGCCGTGGGCGTGGAGGCGCGGCGGTCGCTCACCATGTCGCAAATCGAGGTATCGGGCTCATGGCCGATACCGGTCACCACGGGCACGGGACAGGCAGCCACTGCACGGGCAAGCTCCTCGTCGTTGAAGGTCATGAGGTCCTCGAAGGAGCCGCCGCCGCGCACCAGCAAGATGCAGTCGGGCGCCGGCGTGATGGCGGCGGCACGGCGCAGGCCCTCGATAAGCTCGGCCGGCGCACCCTCGCCTTGAACCTTGGCGCCCACGCAGACAAGCTCGACGAGCGGATTGCGCCGACGCAATGTACGCTTGACGTCGTCGATTACCGCACCGGAAAGCGAGGTGACGACCGCCACGCGTGAGCAGAACACCGGGATGCGGCGTTTACGGGACTCGTCCATTAGCCCCTCGCGGCGTAGCTTTTCGGCCAGTTGCGCCACTTGTTGACGCAGCAGACCCTCCCCCGCCAGCGAAAACGAGCGAGCGACAAAGCTCATGCGGCCCGTGGCCTTATAGAGATTGAAGCTGCCCTTAAAGCTCACCTGCATGCCGTCGCGCAGATCGAACGTGCGCTTGAGATAGGCGCCCTTCCAGATGATGCAGTCGACGGCCGCCGAGTCGTCCTTGATCTGGAAGTAGCAGTGGCCGCTTCGGGCGTTGGGACCACGGAAACCCGTGACCTCGCCCAGGACACTCAGCTGCGGAATGGCATCGAGCGCACCGGCAGCGATTTCTACCGCCTGGCTCACGCTGAGCTCCTTGCGCTCCTGATCGTCCGAACCGTCGAACTCGGCGGAAACGGCATTGCCGGTTAGATTCCAGCCTGCCACGCAGCCTCCTTTCGTCATCGTGCACAAGGGCTTCGGCCCTGCGCAAATTCAAGTCCAACACATAGTACAGCGCCGCGAGGACACGAATCCCCGCGGCGCCTGCCTGTCCCATTTGTTATCGGTTGGAGTTTCTGTTGTAGCGAGCCATAAGGTAGAGCAGCTGAATAATCGAGGTGAGCGCAGCGGCAACATAGGTAAGCGCGGCGGCCGTCAGCACCTTCTTGGCACCGTTGACCTGCTTGGAACTCATACCCGACTGCTCAATATATACCACGGCGCGGCGGCTGGCATCAATCTCGACCGGCAGCGTAACCAACTGGAACAACACACTGAACGAGAAGAAAATCAACGCGAGGGTTGTGAGCCCGGCAATGTTCATAAAAAGGCCCAAGAGCAACACGATGGTCCAGGTGTTCTGGGTAAAGTTGACGACCGGAACCAGGGCGGCACGCACTTTCATCATGGCGTAGCCGCTTTGACGCTGGGCGGCGTGGCCCGCCTCGTGACAGGCGACGGCAACGCTTGCGACCGACCCGCCCGAACGGTTGGCATCCGACAGATACAGGTTGTTGTCCTGCGGGTTGTAATGATCGGTGAGCTCGCCAGCGACACCCTTGATACCCACGGCGCTACAACCGTTGGCATCGAGCATGCGGCGAGCGACCATGGCACCCGTATCGCCGTCCGAGCGAACCTTGGACCAGGTTTTGTACGTCGAGTTGATATAGTTCTGTGCAGCAAGGCCAAGCACCGTGCAGACAAGAACAACCAGCAGGTACAGCGGGTCGATGCCAAAGCCGTATCCATAGTAATAAGGCATGCGAATTCCTCCGAATCGAGTTACACGTTGGAGGCATTCTACCCACTCAAGCGGCTAGGCTTCCTTACAGCAATTCAATTTTGCCATCTTTGACCGTCAACCCCATATTACCCGAGAGCAGATCGTCCAGGCGCGAGCCCACAAGCTCAAAGCGCCAGCCTTCGCGCAAGGGGCTCTGCTCGGGATGCTCAATATAGTCGGCTAGGTCATCGCGCGAGGCAATGACCGAGGTCGCCACGCCCGAGCGTTCGGCAACCAGGCGGATGAGCGCGTACATCAGGTCCGTCACGCTCTCCAACTCCGGAGAGATCTGGCGATGCCCGCGCACCATGAGCGGCAGGCGATCGTGCGGGCAGCTTGCGCCGCGCTTGATAGCCATGAGCGCACCGTCCACGTCGCGCTCCCCCAGCTGATCGGTGCCGCGGATGCTGCGGAACTCCTCAACGCGCACGGGATTGCGCTTAACGAGCGCAAGCAGTGTGTCGTCGGACATGACCCACTTGCGCGGGATGTTACGGCGCTCGGCGCGGTCCTCGCGCCAGGCGGCGAGCTCGCGCGCGATGCCCAGCTGGTGGCGGCTGCACGAGTTGATGCGCTTGACCTTGCGGAATGCCTCGTGACGGTCGGCGCGATAGTGCGACTCGTCAGCCAGCGGGCGTAGCTCGTCGAGCACCCAGTCCACACGGCCCAGCTCGCGCAGGCGACTCATCATCTCGGTATAGGCGACGATCAGGTACTTGACGTCATCGATCGCATACTCAATCTGCTTATCGGTCAGCGGGCGGCGCGACCAATCGGTCAGTGACTCGGTCTTGGGCAATGAGACGCCGCAAAACGTCTGCACGAGCGCACCGTAGGAAATCTGCTGGCGCTCGCCCAAAAAGGCGGCGGCAACCTGCGTGTCAAAAATCGGTCGTGGCAGCACGCCCACGGTATGGAGCATGACCTCCATATCCTGCGAGCACGCGTGGAAGACCTTGGTCACGCTCTCGTCGGCCATAAGCTCGGCCAGCGGCGATAGGTCGTCGATTACCAGAGGATCGACCGCTACGCTCTCGGCAGGGGTGGCAATCTGAACCAAGCACAGGCGCGGATGGAACGTGCGCTCGCGCAAAAACTCGGTATCGACGGCAATCGCGTCGAACTCACGGGCGCGCTGGCAAAAGTCGAGTAGAGCCTGATGTGTGGAAATGTACATATCAACCCATCGAATAAGGTTAGGCCCGAAAAACACGGGTAGGATATCGGCATTGCCTTACAACTATACTCGGTTAGTCACAGAACGGGAACGTAAGTATGCGCTGCCTTATCATCCACAACCCGGCATCGGGCCCCAGCTCAGATGAAATCTTCGCATTCACGCACGCCCTTGCACAGGGCGGCGACGAGGTCGTGATGCGCTTTATCGGCGATGGCATGGAACCCGAGGACGCCGTGGCAGACGTGCGCGAGTTTGATCGCGTGGTCGTTTCGGGTGGCGACGGCACTGTCTCCAACGTGCTCGACCAGATGCGCGGGTGCGGTGTCCCCACGCTCGTCTTCCCCTCCGGCACAGCCTGCTTGTTCTTCAACAACATCGGTAATGCCCCCGAGGCAGCGGCGCTTGCCAAGGCTTGCCGCGCCGGTCGCACGGTCAAAGTAGACATGGGCGAGCTCTTTTGGCTCGACGAGGACGGCAACGAGAAGCGCCACGGCTTTATCATCATCGCCGGCTCGGGCTTCGACGCCGAGATCATGATGAAGGCCGCTCCCACCAAAAACGACATCGGCGAGATCGCCTACTTCCTCTCCGCGCTCGCCACGCCCAACCCCACGGTGGCGCACTTTACCATTGAGCACGACGGCATTGTCGAGGAGCTCGACGGCATCTGCTGCATGGCCGGCAACACCTCGGTCATTCAAAACGACATCAACCTGTTCCCCGATTGCCGCATGAACGACGGCATGGTCGACATCGCGGTCATCGAGCCCGTAAAAACCGTCCAGCTGCTCCCGACCGTGATCACCGCCGCGCTCGACCCCGCCGGCAAGTTGCTCGGCCGCCCGCAGTTCAAGATCATCCAGACCAAGGAAGCCAAGATCACCTGCACGCCGTCGCTGGGCATGCAGTTCGATGGCGAGATCATCTCCAGCAACTCGGGCGTCTTTGGTGCCCGCGCACTTCCGCAATGCCTCGACCTCATCGTCGACGAATTCTCACCGCTTGGTAAATAGGAGGACCCCATGAACGACAATCCCCTGATCGGCTTTATCATCATCGTTTTGGCCATGCTCGTCGGCTATGCGATTAACGTGATCCACCGCCGGAAGAAGTAATTCCACATTGGCATGATATTCATCCAGTTATCGTCTCCCCCGTTGTTTATGCATTTGCCAGACAGCGGGGGATTTTTCTTTGTGCCCCGTGCAAGGCGCTTTATTCAGGTACAGTAATTGCAGGGCGTCTTTATTTAAATAAAGTTAGATAATGAGTATTCTTGTCCGCTCATCGCATATTTTAGGACGCTCATCGAGTATTTCATCATATTTAATGAATACTTCTTAGACTTCCGATAGGCTAATAGATGTATTTATTAGAGGCTTCGGTAGTTTGTGTGACAAGGGGCTAGCCTAGGCAGCAACGCTCTTCGC
>CABRWN010000063.1 GCA_902474645.1 uncultured Collinsella sp. | reverse complement strand
TCCGCACATGTGCGGATGAATGTGGGAGGTGTTCGGATAAAGTCGATAATCAAGGGACTAGTCGTTTAATGCACCAGTTTCTGTCGAGTCGGTGCTTCTTGCGGGTTGCCCGTATAATGGTCTGCGTATGAACCGCAACCAAGGAGTTCCAGTTTATGGACCAGAGCCTTTTTAAATTCGACCTGATCGCCGAGGACCCGACGACGCATGCGCGTGCCGGCGTGCTGCACACCCCGCACGGCGACATCGAGACACCGATCTTCATGCCCGTGGGCACCAAGGC
This sequence comes from uncultured Collinsella sp., assembly GCA_902474645.1. Taxonomy (GTDB): domain Bacteria; phylum Actinomycetota; class Coriobacteriia; order Coriobacteriales; family Coriobacteriaceae; genus Collinsella. Next base: position 10,053 of record CABRWN010000063.1, on the reverse strand, counting down.
AAACGTCAAGGGCATTCCTACCGAGACCGTCAAACAGCTCGGCGCCCAGATCGTGCTTGCCAATACCTATCACCTGTCCATGCGTCCCGGCGAGGACACCATCGCCGAGCTGGGCGGACTGCACAAGTTTATGAACTGGCACGGCCCCATTCTTACCGACTCGGGCGGCTTCCAGGTGTTCAGCCACAACGACGCCGTCAAGCTCACCGACGAGGGCGTGCGCTTTATCGTCAACGACTACGATGGCCGCCACGTGTTCTGGACGCCCGAGGACAACATGGAAATTGCCATGAAGCTCGGCTCCGACATCTGCATGCAGCTCGACCAGTGCCCGGGCTATCCCGCCACGCGCGCCTACGTTGAGCGCGCCGTTGAGCTGTCGAGTATGTGGGCCGAGCGCTGCTATAAGGCGCATACCCGCGACGACCAGGCGCTCTTTGGCATCGTTCAGGGCGGCATGCACCTGGACCTGCGCCTGCGCTCGCTGCGCCATCTGGAGGAGTGCGGCGACTTCCCCGGTTACGGCATTGGCGGCTACTCGGTGGGCGAGGACCACGAGACCATGTTCGAGACCCTGGCACCGCTCGTAAGCGAGTACATGCCCAAGCACAAGCCGGGCTACCTGATGGGCGTCGGCAACCCCACCACCCTCGTGCGCGGTGTGGGCGTGGGCATCGACATGTTCGACTGCGTGCTGCCGACGCGCACGGGCCGCATGGGTACGGCGTTCTCCAGCGAGGGTCGCCTCAACTTCCGCAACGCGCGCTTTGCGCACGACGATGGCCCCATCGATCCCACCTGCACCTGCCCGGTGTGCACGGGCGGCTACAGCCGCGCGCTCATCCGTCACATGGTCACGCAGAAGGAGATGCTCGGTGGCATTCTGCTTTCGATGCACAATATCTACTACCTGCTCAACCTTATGCAGCGTGCCCGCCAGGCCATTATCGAGGGCCGCTACGGTGCGTTCGTGAGCGACTGGATGAATAGCCCTGCCGCGGTGGATTACTAGGAGCGGCGCGGGCGCTTGCAGAGCGCGGGCAACGGCAAAGGCTGAGCGGCAACCGCTCGTCACATTTGCTGACACCGGCTGCGCGACCGCTGACCGATAGCTTGCAAGCTCTTGATGCATCGTGGGTACCATACCGAATAGTTGATGTTCGGGCGGGTGTTTGGCGCATGGCGTCGACTCCGCCCGTTTCTATTTTCGATAGGAGTACCCATGATTAAGAATGAGAACGTCGAGGGCGAGCCTGCCTACGACGAGACGTACCGCCGCGGCCCCGTGGTCATGCGCGGCCCCATGATTCCTAAGGACAACACCTACGCCAACCTGCTGGCGCCCGAGGAGTCGACCGACTGGCTGCATGCCGATCCGTGGCGCGTACTGCGCATCCAGGCCGAGTTTGTCGATGGTTTTGGCGCACTTGCCGAGCTCGGGCCTGCGGTGACCATCTTCGGTAGCGCCCGCACGCCCAAGACCGATCCGCTCTACAAGGCGGCGCGCACGGTCGGTCGCAAGATTGCCCAGCGCGGCGTGGCGGTTATTACCGGTGGCGGCCCCGGCATCATGGAAGCGGCCAACAAGGGAGCGGCGAGCGTCAACGGTAAGTCAGTTGGCCTGGGCATTGAATTGCCGCACGAGCAGGGGCTCAACAAATACGTGAACCTCGGCATGGACTTCCGTTACTTCTTTGTGCGCAAGACCATGTTCGTCAAATACAGCTCGGGCGCTATTGTGTTTCCCGGCGGGTTTGGCACGCTCGACGAGATGTTCGAGGTGCTCACGCTGGTGCAAACGCACAAGGTCAAGCGCATGCCGCTCGTTTTGGTGAGCACCGAGTACTGGCAGGGCCTGTTCGACTGGCTCAACGGCCCGGTGATGGACGCCGGCATGATCAGCCCACTCGATCCGGAGCTGGTGCACATCACCGACGACCTCAACGAGGCCGTCGACATTGCGCTCAGCGGGTTGATGTAGGACGCCCGTCCGCCGTTATAGTAATGCGAGCGTCACCCTGATGCTATTTAACATCAGACTACCATCTAAATTGGGTATACTGATGCAAAAGACGAGGCGAGGAGGTCGCGTATGTCTACTGCAACGGTTAAGCCTACGACGGTTCGCATCGAAGAGGGGCTCAAGGAACAGGCGACTGAGTTCTTGGATACGGTTGGTCTGAGTCTCAATTCGTATCTCAACCTTGCTGTTCGGCAGCTGGTAAATCAACGAAAGATTCCTTTTGAGATTGTAGGAAGGGCAGAGGTGCCCAACGAGGCGACGAGACGCGCCATGGTGATTGCCGAGGCTCATGAGTTGGGGATTCTGCCAGACGACAGCCCGTCATTCAATAACGCTGATGAGCTTATATCGTTCCTCGATGAGGGCTAGCGATGTTTGAGATTAAAGTCGAGGCTCAGTTTAAGGCGGATTACAAACGGACGATGCGCATCCATCCGCAGCTAAAAACCGAGTTTAAGGCGGCGGTTGCAGAGCTTGCGGCTCACGGCTCGCTTCCCGCGGAATATGGCGCCCACGAGCTTTCAAACCCGGACGGCAACTACAACGGCCACATCGATTTCCATCTATCCGATGGCTTGGTCGATGTGGTCGTTCTATATCTGCCCCATAAGACTAGCCCAGTGATCAGGCTGGTGCGAATGGGCACTCATCAGGAGCTGTTTCAGGGTCCGCTGGGCTGATCGCCGATTTCCGAGTTGCGGTGGAATAGGGATTGATTTGCGGCTGATTGGCCAGGAGCAGACCCTATTCCACCGCAACTGATAGGGGCGCCACGTTCGTTGCTGCGGCCCCCGGTTCTCCTCGTTGCTGGATTTCGCTCAAAAACTCAGCGGCGACTTCATTGCTTTTGAAACGGATGCTGCAGTCTTCTTTCTTGGGGAATGCCAGCAGCGGAATAGTCCCGTACCAGACAGTTTCCTCGTCAATCACGGCCGCGCAAAGCCGCCCTTTGGCCTTGACGGAATAGTCGACGTTCATCTCGGCAAAAATCGCTTTCGCGTCATCGCGCGGAGTTGAGGCAACATAAATCTCAAGGGTAATCCCACGGGCGGCTGCGCCTGCGAGTGTGGCGGTGAGTTTCGTGAGGCATGCGGCGGATGCGTAGGATGCGGCTATGAAGGCACTCTTTGTGGCACCGGTGATGTCTTTAATTAATGCCTCAATAGCGTTTGCCGGCTCTATGAGAATGTTGTAATCGGGTTGCTCGCTGTCCTCTGCTGAATAAATTTCGTACCCCAACTTGGCGTACGTCTTGAGTCTTTTCTGGTACATGCGGGCGAGCATGGGTATCGACAGGTCAATGTAGTCGAATATCTCAACCTGTTGCTTGCCCTCGTGGCTTCTATGCAGTCTGCCCACCTGCTGCGTTACGCTGCCGTCCCAAGATATCGGCGTGGCAATGAAAAGGGTGTCAAGGTAGGACAGATCGAAGCCCTCGCTCAGAAGGCTTTCGGTGGCGACGATGATTCGATGTTCATGCTCAAAGCCGGGAAGACTGTTCAGTATCGCTTTTCTTTCTTTGGCGCCGATTTCTCCGGTTAAGAGTATGGGCTCGTGTCTGCGATCATTAAGCAACCTGAACAGTTCCTCAGCATGCTTTTTCCTTTTGGATAGTATGAGCGGATGTCGACCGTTTGACGCTGCTTCGAGGGCGTCATCGACAATCAATTCGTTTCTTGCCGCATGTGCACACAGCATATCGAGAATCTGATTGAAGCTTGCATCCGGCTCGTAGGCGGATAGCCGAATGCCGGTAAATCTCGGTCGAACGATGCGCTGGATGCCCTGCTGAATTGCCTGCGTTTTTGGATCGATGACATAGCGAAGCGGGCCGCAGAGCATCGAGAGCGCCCGCGTGAGTCCGTCGGAGCGCTCGGGTGTCGCGGAGAGGCCATATATATATTTGGCTGGAGCGGACTTGAGGACGAGCTCGAGCTGTGGCGCGGCAGCATGGTGGCATTCGTCGCAGATAATGAGGCCGTAATTACGAACAAGGTTCTTAACTATCGGCTCCCCGGTTTGGGAGTCTTTGCCAGATAGCGACTGAAAGGAAGCGACGTCGATAAGGCCGCTGACGGCGGTTTTGCCCCCTCCGATTTGTCCAATAAGGGGAGGTTGCTTTTTGCTGATTCGTCCTTTTGGCGTTCGGACCGGCTCTCTGGTGTCCGTAATGTCGAGAAATCGTTCGAGCTGCGATTTCCATTGGGCTATGAGCGCGGTCTTTGGAACAATGACGAGCGCCGGAAGACCAACGGCGGCAATAAGATAAGCTCCGATGACGGTTTTACCGAAGCCCGTTGGCGCAGACATGATTCCGTCTTCGTATTCAAGCATCTGGTCGGCGGCAATTTGCTGTTCGGGATGAAGGGTCCCTTTGAATGCCATCTCAATTGGATTGCCTGTGCTACGTTCGTCTGAATAATGGGCAGTAACGTGGGCTTCTTGAATCAGCTGCTCAAGTTGGGCTTTGCAGCCTCTGGGAATCGCGACGCGGCCATCTCTAAGTTCGCTGAGGTCTATGAGTCGCGGTTTGCCGAATACTGATTGATGCATAGATTGCGCACGGAAGAACTCCGGGTTGGCAAATGTCGCAAGCCTGCGGATTTCCATTTGAGCTGCCGGGCTCAGAGACTTTTCGGGGATGTAGAGCATATCGGCTTGTGTGACGAGCAGGTTCGAGGGGAAGTCTCGTGGCGTGAGCGGGAGCCGCTTTCGTGGCTTTTGGACATTGCGCCTGGTTTTGTTTGTCGCTGCAGCTGTTGCTATTCCAAGCGGTTTGTTTTTGGTGTCCTCGATCAGACGATCCACCGTCGCACGCGAGATTAGTTGGATTTGCGAAAGGTAAAGCCATTGGTCGGGAAAGGGCTCGAATCGTTCGTCAACAAATACGCTGTTTCCTTCCCGCTGCGCTTTTCCCTGAAAGGGCAGCGCAATGAGATTTCCAAAGCCGCCTTCAGGAATGGTGGACTGTGCGGGTATCATTCGGTCAAAGGCTTCGAAGGTGATTGTCTTGTTGAGTGCCGCTGCTTCGGCGATAAGGCAGCTACCGAAATCTCGTGCTGTCTTTGCGTTTATAGGTTCTAGGAAGAAAAACCAGATATGCGCGCCGTTGCCTGACCTTGATCGCTCGACCGCAGCGTTAATTCCATGGTTTTTTACGACAAGCCTGATAGCGTTTGTCGCTTCTTTCCAATCGGCTTTGTCAAAATCAATGACAAGGACATTTGTGTTGCAGTCTTTGTCGAGAACATATTGACCTATGACGTCCCGGAGCCTGTCGTCGCTGCCTTTGAAATGGGCGATAATGGCGGCATCGTTCAGCTCAAGGAATGTGCGGCTGCGACATTCAGCGCATTTAATTCTGTGATGGTTTGCTTTGGGGCAAATGCCTGGCTTCCACTCATTTGCGCAGGCGGGTGTATAGCCGATGCCCCCGTCTTTTCTGCGATACCCGTGAGCGTGCACATCTTTGCGGCCGGTAAAAAGATTGCGAAAGAGCTCGAGTTTGTCGCGCGCTGGGCTCGCGCTGGTAACGATGCCCTCGGTCTGTGCACGTTCGCCGAAAGATTTGCCGGCTTTGTCCCATTCTTCGAGTGTTGCGTAACGGATGTCTGGACCGTTGCTACAGATTACGATCTGCTTACGCGGATCTGAAGCGTGGACAACCGTTTTATTGAGTTTGAATAAGGCGTTCCCGAAAAGGGCGTATTGATGCACGGCGTTGCTCATTTGAATGCCATTCTTGTCAGCGTTCATTGGGATGAGGGTACGTCATTTCAGCTTTATGAGATACGCGACTTCGATTTTGGTTCGGTAATAGTGGGGTACCGATCCGTGAGTGGCAATTAGCCGGTGCCAAAACGTGCGGCGGCTGTTGTTAAAGGTGTTTTGGCGGCTATGGGGCGTGTTGGCGGCGTGGGGAGGGGTCCTCGAATGACTCCGTGGTCAAATAACGTCAAATATGAGTACTGTTGTTAATGTAGTCTCATAACATTTGGTAAGAATAGAATACCAATTCCACATTATTCTATATATCTAACCCACTAAACACGGAATTTTGAGCCTTGGCAAGACGTGGAATTGATCGAAATGATCAATTCCGGCGAGATTTTGCTGCTACTAATTTGGTGGCGGTACTCATATTTGCCATTTTTTGTCCAGTGGGTACCGCGAGGGGCCTGTTCGACTGGCTCAACGGCCCGGTGATGGATGCCGGCATGATCAGCCCACTCGATCCAGACCTTGTCCACATCACCGACGACCTCAACGGAGCCGTCGACATCGCCCTGAGCGGGCTGATGTAGGGTAGGTAAAATGGGACGGGGCTAAAAGACTGGTCTGAAACGTTTGATACCAGTCTTTTTAGCCCCGTCCCAAATGAACTGCTTCTAAGTTGCGGTGGAATAGGGATTGATTTGCGGCTGATAAGCCAAAAACAGTCCCTATTTCACCGCAAGTGGTATGGGTAGCCCTAATTGGCAGGTTGGTATCGGGGGCAGTAGCTAATGGCGATGGCGTCGACGCCTACGTGGGTGGCGATGGTGCAGCCGATGGGGCCGGTGCCGGCGTCTACGTAATCCTGGCCCGCGAGTGCCTCGTTGACAAGCTCCTGCTCCTCGGCGGCGCCGGTCGTGAGCACACGCACGCTTGAGCCCGGGTGCTCGTCCAAAAACGCGAGGCAATCTGCCATGGTGTTGGCGACGATGCGCTTGGCGCCGCGACCCTTCTTGATGGCCTTGATCTCGCCCGACTGCCACTCCGGCGAAACGGCCAGGCGAATGTTGAGCATCTGCGTGAGCTGGCCGGCGAGCTTGGGCGCGCGGCCGTTCTTAACGAGGTTCTCGAGCGTGCGGGGAATCAGCAACAGGTGTGCGTCGGGCAGCGTCGCGCGGATCTGCGCCTCGGTCTCGTCCAAGTTGCGGCCGTCTTCGCGCATGGCCAGCGCGTACTCCACCAACAGGCCCTCGGCGCCCGAGCCGGTGCGCGAGTCGATGCAGCGCACGTCGAGTTCGTGCGTTTCGGCCGTCAAACTGGCGTTGGCATAGCAGGCGGACCACTCGCTGCACAGCGAGATAAAGATGGCGCTATCGTGGCCGTCGGCGCGCACGCGGTCAAAGAGTGCCTTGAACTCGCCGGCGCTCGGCTGCGAGGTGTGTGGCAGCTGCTCGGAGCCGGCCATGCGGGCGACGTATTCCTCGGCGGTAATCTGCACCTGGTCGAGCAGGTCCTCGCCCTCGATAATCACATGTAGCGGAATCACGTAAATGCCGAGCTCTTGAGCGCGGGCGGGGGAGATGTCCGACGTGGAGTCGGTTATGATGGCAAAAGACATAATTGCACCTTTCGTTGGGGCGCTTGCGCGCCGCCTTCTGAGAGCAAAGTGCGACAAGTATAGTGGAGTTGCTCTACATTGCTAGGTTCAATTGTTGAATAGTCAACAGTTTGAAGTGACGGTGTGGAAATCATCAACTGGGGAAGAGGGATGCCGATGGCGGCATTACAGCTATGCGAGCGGCCGGTTGTGTTGTTCGATTTTGACGGCACGGTGGCCGATACGGGTCGGGCGGTGATGACCTCGACGCGCAAGACGTTGGCCGCGCGCGGGTTTTCGGAGGCGCAGATGGGTGACCTGCGCCGCATGATCGGGCCTCCGCTGTGGAAGAGCTTCCACGACTTTTACGGCTTTACGCGCGAGGAGTCGCTTGTGGTGGCCGACGAGTACCGTGCCTTTTTTGATGAGCTGGGACCGGAGGAGTATCCCGTGTTCGATGGGATCCCCGAGCTGCTCGACGGGCTGGCCGCCCGGGGCAAGCGTATTGCCGTGGCGACGTCGCGCATGGAAGCAAAGTGCATCGATATGGTGCATGAGCTGGGGCTTTCTCAGTTTGAGGCTGTGGTCGGCATGAATCCGCCGCAGGGGCGCGAGACCAAGGCCGATTCGGTCCGCGACGCCCTGGCGGCGCTTGGCGCGACGGCCGACGAGGCCGTGATGATCGGCGACCGCTTTAACGATGTGGAGGGCGCGCACGCGATGGGCGTGCCGTGCATTGGCATCTATTCGGGCGCGGCGGCGCCGGGTGAGCACGAGGCCGCGGGCGCCGATGCGGTGGTGCATTCGGTGGCCGAGCTTGCTAAACTTTTCGCTATATAAGTACTTGATGTGAGGGGCGGTACGCTTGCCCCTCATTGGTAAGGAGGTCGTCCATGAATCAGGTGGAGCAGAGCGTTGCCGAGTATGTCGACGAGGTCTGGGAAGATGTCGTCGCCGATATCGAACAGCTGGTGAGCTATCCGTCCGTGGCCGTTGCTGCCAATGCGGAGCTCGGTGCGCCGTTTGGCCGCCCGGTCCGTGACGCGCTCGATTGCGCGCTCGGCATTGCGCAAAAGCTCGGCTATCAGACGAGCGACGACGAGGGCTTTGTGGGCATCGCCGATATCCCGGGTCGCGGCGACAAGCAGCTCGCGACCATCTGCCACGTGGACGTGGTGCCCGCCGGCCCCGGCTGGAACACCGACCCGTTTGCGATGGAGCGTCGCGAGGGTTGGCTGCTCGGCCGCGGCGTGATCGACGACAAGGGTCCGGCCGTGCTGTCGCTCTACGCCGGCGCCTACCTGCTCAAGCACGGCATTGTGCCGCGCTATACCTTCCGCGCGCTGCTGGGCTGCGATGAGGAAGTGAGCATGTCCGACGTTCACCATTATCTGGAGAACTACGCGAATCCCGACTTTCTGTTTACGCCCGATGCCGAGTTCCCGGTCTGCAATGCCGAGAAGGGCCAGTTTGGGGCGACGTTCGTGAGCCCCAAGATCGACGGCGGGCGCATTGTGTCCTGGAGCGGCGCCGAGGCGAGCAATGCCATTCCGTCGCAGTCCATCTGCGAGCTCGCGATTGCCGCCGATGAGCTGCCGGCGCCCGTTGAGAACGCCGACCGCCTGGAGATCACGACGCTCGATAACGGGCATGCGCAGATTTTTGCCCACGGCATTGGCGGTCATGCCTCGATGCCCGAGGGAACGATTAACGCCGTCGGCCTGATCGTGGCGTATCTGCGCGAGGCCGAGGACACGTTTAGTGCACGCGACGAGCGCCTGCTGACGCCTGCCGAGCACGAGTTCGTCAAGTTTTTGGCCTTTGTGCATGCGGACGCCTATGGCCGCGGCCTGGGTATCGACGCGACGAGCCCGGCGTTTGGCCCGCTCACCTGCAATCCCGGCGTCATCCGCGTGGCGGATGGCCATATTGAGCAGGTCATCGACGTGCGCTTCCCCGACAGCACGAGTGCCGATACCATCCGCGAGCAGCTCGAGCCGCTCGTGGGCCGTTTTGGCGTGACGTGCCAGCTGGGTCGCGCGAAGGTGCCGTTCTCAGTCTCTGCCGATGATCCGGCCGTGAAGGCGCTGATTGACACCTATAACGAGTTCACCGGCAAGCATGCTGAACCCTTTGCCATGGGCGGCGGCACGTACGCGCGCAACTTTGCCCGCGCCGTCTCGTTTGGCCCCGAGGAGACCGGCCTGGAGCTGCCCTCGTGGGGCGGCCAGATGCACGGCCCCAACGAGTGCGCCAACGAGGAACAGCTCAAGCAGGCGCTCAAGATCTATATTGTTGCGATCCTCCGTTTGAATGAGCTGGAGCTGTAGGGCTCCCACTATATCCTGCTTGGGTACAAACTTGCATTACGAGCCCGGTGCTTCGGCCCGGGCTTTTTCTGTTGCGGTGGGGTAGTCATGGGGGACGTTCCTCTGGTGTAAAAGGCAGGTCATGCTTGGTGGCGGGTTTGTTATCCGTTTGTAAAGCCGAGCCGCGCTTGCGGTAAGGGTCTATCAATAGCCCGTAAGAAACCGCAGATAACGCGGCCGTCGCCCGATCGGGGCCGTATCTTTCCAAACAGCAAAGCGGGCAGGGTGCCCGCGAGTCGCATGTATGAAAGGAAGATCATGCTCGATCAGGCTTATTCTCGTCGTCAGTTCCTCGGCCTCGCTGGTGGTCTTGCCAGCATCGTCGGTCTCGGTCTCGTTGGGTGCGGCGG
>CABRWN010000062.1 GCA_902474645.1 uncultured Collinsella sp. | reverse complement strand
TCGGCGCAAGCCGCGCATGCGCGCTGCTCGTATAACCACGAAGGAACGTTTGTAAGGAGGGACGTGTAGACCATGGATCTTTCGACCTTGATGCCGCAACAGCTGCAAGTCGTCAAAACGCTCGACCGCCCGCTGTTTGTCTCGGCGGGTGCCGGCTCGGGCAAGACCTTTACCCTCACACGCCGCATCGTCTACGCGCTCTCGCCCGAATCTGGTCCGTTTGTCGAGCATCTGGACCAGGTGCTCGCCATTACCTTTACCAAAGACGCCGCGGCCGAGATTCGCGACCGTGTGCGCCGTGCGCTTATCGACGAGGGTATGGACGAAGAGGCCCTGACGGTCGACGACGCTTGGATCTCGACCATTCACGGCATGTGCTCGCGTATCCTGCGTGCGCACGCGCTGGAGCTGGGCATCGACCCCGAGTTCACGGTGCTCACCGATACCGCTGAGCTTATGGACCAGGCTGTTGAGCATGTGCTGGGGCGCGCGACGGCACCCGATGCCGCGCCTGAGCTCGCCGCTTCGCTTAAGGCCCTCTACGCTTGGTATCCCATGGCGGGCGAGGGCGGGCCGTTTGGCGCCGGTACCACCATCAAAGGCCTGGTGCGCGACCTGCTGGAGCTATCGAGCCAGCTGCCGGGCGGCATGGACGATGTGTGCGTGGCGCGCGGCCAGGCCGATACCTCGGCGCTTGCCGATGCTTATCGTGCGGCGCTGGGCGCAAGCAAGGCCACGACCGAGAAAGCGCAGGTGGCACTCGACGCCATCGACGCGTTTGAGGCGAGCGGCAAAACCATGGAGGATGCGGCGCGACTCATGATGTCGTGCAACATGCCTCGGGCGAGCAAGGCGTTTCCTAAGGAGCAGGTGGAGCTACTCAAGGCCGAGGCGGCCGATGCGTTTATCAATATCGTGCTTGCCTGCGGCGGCCCGGCGCTCGATGCGCTGGTGGGGCTTGCTCGTGCTGTGGAGGCGGAGTACCGCGCGCTCAAGGCCGGCCAGTCCGCGCTCGACAATAACGATCTGTTGCGCATGGCGTACGAGGCGCTGCACGATTATCCCGCCATCCGAGCAGCCTATGAGGGCCGCTTTAAGATGGTCATGATCGATGAGTTCCAGGATACCGACCAGATGCAGGTCGATTTGATCCGTTACCTGACGGGCGCGGGGGAGCGCGCGCTGTGCACCGTGGGCGATGCGCAGCAGTCGATCTATCGCTTCCGTGGCGCCGAGGTTGAGGTGTTTCGTCGCCAGGAGCGCAAGGTGGGCTCCTCTGCTGCGCCCGAGACGACTGCCGTCTCCGATGCCCCCGCCGGCGAGCTCGTCAAGCTTGTCCGCAACTTCCGCAGCCACGACGAGGTGCTGCGCTATGTGGCGCGCGTCTTTGACGGCAATACCGGTGGTTTGATGCAGGGGTTCTTGGATCTTGAGCCGAGTGACGATCGCGAGGACAAGCTCAAGGCAAAGGCTTCGCGCCGCCAGGCGCTGTTCGTTGCCGGTGGCAGCACGCAGGAGCGAACGCAGGCGAAAGCTCGCGCGATTGCCGAGCGGTTCCAAGCGCTCGTCAAAGCGGGCCAGCCCCAGGGCGGCATGGTGCTGCTGCTGGGCCGCATGACCAACGCCGACGTCTACGCCCAGGCCTTCCGCGATCAGGGGCTCGACTGCGTCATAGCGGGCGGCTCGGTCTTTGCCCAAGCAGCCGAGGTGCAGACGGTGCGCGCCCTGGTTTGTGCGCTCGCCAATCCGGCCGATACGGCGCAGGGCCTTATGCCGCTGCTCGCCTCGCCGATGTTTGCGCTCGGCGCCCAGGAGTTCCTGGCGCTGGCGACCAAGCTCGATAGCGAGACAGGGGAGACCTCGCGCCGGAATATCGACATGGGCATCATGAGCGATTTCGACGTGCCGGGTTTGCAAGACTTGCCGCTTGTGACGCGCGCCCGCGAGGTGCTGCGGTATGCGCTTCGTCGCGTGGGCCGCGATTCGTTCGCCGCCATCGCGCGCGACGTGGTCAACGCCTCCGGCTGGTTTGTGCGTCTGGCGCAGCGCGGCCCCGAGGGCAAGGCCATTGCCGCCAACGTGCTCAAGGCACTCGATGCCGTGGCTGAGGCTGAGGTCGAGTTCGGTAACTCGCCGCGCTCCATTGCGCTCGCCTTCGACCGTTTTTTGGCGGGCAAGGAGGCCCCGGGCGCGCTTAACGAGGAAGGCGGCGGCGCGGTGCGCATCATGACGGTGCACGCCTCCAAGGGTCTGGAATATCCTGTTGTGGCGGTCGCCGAGTGCTTTGGCGTGCGCAAGTCCTCGGGTGCGGCACAGATGGGTCGCGTCGAGGGTGGAGCGCAGGTCGTGGCACTGCCAGCACGCTTCGACGGCGTTAAGCTTGCCGACGGTACCTTTGTGAAGGGCGACGACGTCAAAAAGCAGTTTGAGCATGCGTTTAAGGGCAAGGGCACGTCGCTGTGGCTGCCGCCGGAGCTCATGGAGGACGTCTGTGCGACGGGCTCTCCCGCCGAGGCGTTTGTCCGCCTGCGTAACGACGACCTGCAGCTTTCGCTCGAGGAGCGGGCCCGCTTACTCTACGTTGCCATGACGCGTGCGCGCGAGCTGGTGATCTTGGCGATGGATGCCGGCGTGAGCCGTGGCAAGGTGACGGCGCCGACCTTCGATGTCGAGACCGATCTGACCTACGACGTGCTGCGCCGTATTTTGCCGACCGACGCTCTGGACATGCCGCAGCTCGATGCCGACCGCCTGGTGTTCGACAACTCCAAGCCGGGCGACTACGAGCTTATCTCGCTGACGGACTTTACGTTTGGCGAGCAAGCGTTTGAGGCTAACGCTTCGCTGGATGCCGAGGGCGGGCTTGTTCGCGGCGATTTCGATGCAGATGCTGCCGACGATTCGGCCAGTACAATCGTCCCCGGTCCTGCCGACCCCGAGCCCGATGCGTTTGAGCTCGTGTATCCCCAGGCGGTGGGCGTGCGCATGGGCATCTGTCCGTTCCCGGCGCGTGACTCGTATAGCTACTCGTCAATCGCGGCGGCGCTCCATGCCGAGACGGAAGACCGTGCCGCCGAGGCTCGTGTTCCCATGGACGAGTCCGGCGATGATGCAGAGTCGGATGGCTCGGAAACGATCGATGCAGACGTGGCTGCTGTCGAGCCTGTCGGCAATCCCATGGCCTTGGGTTCGGCCTTCCACGCCGCCTGCCAGTGGCTCATCGAGATGGGTTCCGATGCGCTGCCCGCTGAGCGTGCCGATGCGCTGGCGCGCCTGTGGCGCCTGACGCCGGAGCAGCGCGAACGCTTCGACGTTGCCCTGAACCGCTGGCTCAAGTCGGCTGTTCGTGCCGACCTGCTCGCGTGGCCGTGCGTTCGCGCCGAGGTGCCGTTCTTTTCGCTGGGCTGCGAGGACGAGGACATCGCTCGCTACGGCGCCTATGCCGAAGGCGCCATCGACGCTTTGGCGACGAACCCGGCGGATCCGTCACGCGCGCTGGTCATCGACTACAAGACGGGCGGCACACCGGACGAGACGCCGGAACAGCTGCTCGAGAAACACGCCTTGCAGGCGCGCGTTTACGCCGACGTTCTGCACAAGGCGGGCTTTGAGGTCGTGACCGTCAAGTTCGTCCGCGTGGAGCAGGCGAATCCAACCATCTTCGTCGAACCCGCCGAACCTCAAGTGGTCACCTACAACCTCTAACCCTCAATAACTTGCGGTGGAATGCGGACTGTTTTGGCCAAAAAAGCCGCCAAACAGTCCGCATTTCACCGCAACTGCAAGAGGAGCCGTGTTGGTTTGGCTAGGTTCGGGTGCTGTCCGTGCCGTGCGGTAAAATCGTTCAGTCAGAACACGAACCCGCATCGGAGCTCATCACATGGCATTCGTCCATCTGCACAATCACACTGTTTTCTCCATGCTCGACGGCGCAACCCGTATCCAGGATATGGTCAACCGTGCCGTTGAGCTTGGCATGCCCGCTGTGGCCATTACCGACCACGGCTACATGTATGGCGTGCCCGACCTGGCGCTGGCCTGCGACGCCGTCAACCACAACACGCCCGAGTACAAGACATGGAGCCACGACAAGGCCTTCTTGGAAAAGGATCGTCGCGACGAGCTGGTGGAGCCCGACCCCGAGGCAAACCCGCGCGAGCATGCCCAGTACGTCAAGGACATGGCCATGTGGGACGAGAAGGGCAACATCGACGAGCTCAAGCCGCCCCTGGTCATCAAGCCCATCTTTGGCTGCGAGGTCTACTTTACGCCGGACGAGACCCTTGCCCGCGACCACAAGCCCGAGCTCTACCATATGATCCTCCTGGCCAAAGACCAGGAAGGCTACGTCAACCTGATGCAGACGGTCTCCGAGGCCGCCGTGCAGGGCTTTTACTACAAGCCGCGTGTGACGCTCGACAACCTGCGCCGCCATGCCAAGGGCATGATCTGTACGAGCGCCTGTATCGCGGGCATCATCCCCAAATACATCGACCGCGGCGACATGGAAGGCGCCATCAAGTGGGCCGAGACCTTCCGCGATACCTTCGACCCCGGCGACTTTTACATCGAGATCCAGGAACACGGCATCACGACCGACAACGGTCTGACCGACGAGCAGATGGACCGCACGCTCATCGATATCGCCAAGCAGGTGGGCGTCAAGGTCATCGCCACCAACGACTTCCACTACCTGCGCCGCGAGGATGCGCCCGTGCAGGACGTCATCATGTGCATTGGCATGAACGCCAAGGTCGATGACCCCAACCGCATGCGCATGACCGGCTCGGAGTTTTACATGAAGACCGAGGAGGAGATGCGGGCGATGTTCCCGTATTGCCCCGAGGCCTGCGACAACACGCTCGAGATCGCCGACAAGTGCTACGTGGAGCTGGACTGGGACTCCATCATCCTGCCGCGCTTCCCGCTGCTCGATCCCGGCGAGACGCACGAGAGCCAGTTCCGCCGCGAGTGCGAGAAGGGCCTGCGCCAGCACTACGGTGACGACTGGGCCACGCGCGAGATCGGCGGCGTCAACATCAAAGAGCGCTTTGAGTACGAATACAAGGTCATCTGCGACAAGGGCTTTGCCGCCTACTTTTTGATTGTCGCCGAGTACGTGCAATGGGCCAAGGACAACGGCATCGGCGTCGGCCCCGGCCGTGGCTCGGCCGCTGGCGCTATCGTCGCCTACGCCATGAACATCACCGCGTTCGACCCGCTCGAGAACGGCCTGATGTTCGAGAGGTTCCTGTCCCCGCAGCGTACCGAGATGCCCGATATCGATATGGACTTCGACGATGAGCGGCGCCTCGAGGTCGTGGAGCACGTTCGCCAGCTCTACGGCCCCGAGAAGGTCACTCACGTCATCACCTACTCGACCATTAAGGCCAAGCAGGCCATCAACGACGCCGCACGTGTTCTGGACTACCCGGTCTACATGGGCCAGCGCCTGTCCAAGATGGTCTCGAGCGACCCCAAGGTCAAGCTCAAGCAGGTGCTCGACAAACAACCCGGCAAAGAGGACCTTTTTAACCCCGATTTTGCCGAGGCCTATAAAAAGGACGACGACGCCCGCCGCATCATCGACACGGCGCTCTCGATCGAGGGCCTCACCCGTGGCGAGGGCGTGCACGCGTGCGCCGTTCTGATCTGCCGCGACCCCGTCAACGAGCACGTGCCCACCAAGCTCGACACCAAGGGCGGCGTCGAGATTACCCAGTACGAGGGCCATACCGTTGCCGACATGGGCCTGCTCAAGATGGACTTCCTGGGCCTGCGTACGCTGACGGTTATCTCCAAGGCCAAGGCAAACATCAAGAAGAACTTCGGCATCGACATCAAAGAGGAAGAGATTCCCTTTGACGATCCCGAGATCTTTAAGCTCATGGGCTCCGGTCACACCGCCGGCGTCTTCCAGGTTGAGTCCGCCGGCATGACGGCCACGATCAAGAACATGAAGCCCACCGAGTACAAGCACGTTGTGGCATTGATCGCCCTGTACCGCCCGGGCCCGCTGGGCGCCGGCATGGTTTCGTCCTACATCAACCGTATGAACGGCAAGGAGCCGGCCGTCTCCTACGACGACCGCCTGGACGACATCCTGGGCGAAACCTACGGCACCATGGTCTACCAGGAGCAGGTTATGCTCATCTCCGTCGAGATGTGCGGCTTCTCCAAGGGCGAATCGGACTCGCGTATCCGTAAGCCCGTGGCTAAGAAAAAGATCAAGCTGCTCACGTCGACGGTGCTGCACTGGGAGGATGGCTCGGACGAGACCACCTACGACCACTGGATGAACGGCGCTATCAAGAACAACTACACGCGCGAGGTCGCCCAGAAGATTTGGGATGATGTTCTCGAGTTCGCGTCCTACGCCTTCAACAAGTCGCACTCCGCCGGCTACGCCATCTTGGTTATGCAGACGGCGTGGCTCAAGGCGCACTATCCGCACGAGTACATGGCGGCCGTTCTGACGTCCTATACGGGCAAGACCGACAAGATCGTTCATTACGTCTCGGCGTGCCGTCACGACGGCATCCCCGTGCTTTCGCCAGATGTCAACGAGTCCGGTACTGAGTTCACGGCTACCAAGGAAGGCGTGCGCTTTGGCTTGGCCGGCATCCGCGGCGTGGGTACCGGCGTGGCGCAGGCGATTATCGCCGAGCGCGAGGCGGGCGGCCCGTTTAAGACGCTGCACGACTTTGTCGAGCGCGTGGACTCGAGCCAGGCCAACCGCCGCGTGATCGAATCGCTGATCAAGGCAGGCGCCTTCGACTCCACGGGCTATCCGCGCCGCCAGATGATGCACTTTGTGGACAAGAACAACCCCGAGAACATCATCGACGCCGCCGTGAAGCGCCAAAAGGACCGTGCGAGCGGCCAGACCTCGTTCTTCGATATGTTTGGTGACGTTGAGGGCTCGGGCTTCGAGGTGAGCGTGCCCGATCCGGATGGCCAGGAATGGGACCGCCACCTTAAGTTGAGCCAGGAGAAGGAGGTTCTGGGCATCTATGTCTCGGACCACCCGCTGCGCCCGTTTGAGTATGCGCTCAGTAAGGCGCGCGACTTCTCGTTCTCGCAGATCGACACCGGCTACGAAGTGCAGAACCCCACGGGCGGCACCATCAACCAGGAGATTCCCGAGGGCAAAGCGCTGTGGTGGGCCGGCATGGTCTCGAGCGTGTCCAAGCGCGGGACCAAAAACGGCGACCCCATGGGCATCGTGCAGCTCGAGGACATGGAAGGCGAGGCCACCGTCGTTGTGTTCCCCAAGACCTACAAGGAGGCCGAGGGGTATCTGTACGGCGAGGTCGATCCCGAGACCGGCGTGCAGCTGTCCGACGCGTTTGTGCGCATTAAGGGCAAGCTCGAGCGCTCGGACCGCGGCGACCAGATCATCGCGCAGGAGATCGTGCCGCTGGAGCTCAACGAGGAGAACAACAAGCCTAAGGTGTTTGAGGTCATGGTGCCCAACAGCCGCTTTAGCCAGGGCAATATGGCGCGCCTGGCCACGGTGCTCACCGCTAACCCGGGCGGCGACCGCGTGGAGATCTTTATCGAGCAGGTGGACGGGCGCGTGCTGCGCGCCGAGGTGCCTGCCAAGGTCAATGCGCGCTCGATTCCGCTGCTGGCCGAGGCCAAGGCCATTGTGGGTAACCAAGGCCGCGTGACGGTTATCTAGGGACGGCGTTGCTGAGGGGTAGCTAATTTGGGACGGGGCTATTTTAGCTACCCTTTGGCTGACGGCGAATGAGTCGGGGTCGGAATACATCTCAACCGACATATGGGGGTAGCTAAAATAGCCCCGTCCCAAATTAGCTACCCTGTGTGGATTGGAGGAAGTGATGGCACAGGGGACGTTTGTGCAGGCGCTCCGGAAAGAGGCGGCGCTGAGCGGCACCTTTATGAAGGGGCGCTCGCTCATGCTCAACGGCGCCGTGCTGTCGATCGAGGACAGCGGCTCGCGCTTCTCCAAAAACGTGACGGTTGAGGGTGCAGTGCGCGGCTCGCGCGGCGACCTGTACAAGACGCACGTGGCGCTCGACATGGACGAGCACGAGGTGATCGACTACGACTGCGATTGCCCCGCTGCCTATCGCTACCCCGGTATGTGCAAGCACGCCATCGCCACGGCGCTGGCGTACCTGGACGCCAGCGGCATTGAGCCCGTCGAGGGGCTGCGCACACCGGTTCGCACGTTTACGGCGCAGCCGAAACAGCCCGTGCGCACCGCGCCCAAAGTGCCGGCCGTCAACCCTAACTTTCCCTTCCCGGCGCCAGTTCCCACGAGCCCGAGCCTCATGAAGGCGCTCTCCGATCTTTCGGACGCGCGCATGGATGAGTTGGCGGGCATGCGCCGCAAGCTCGCCGGCACTGTCGACCCCGATGCCCCCAAGGCGGTGTTGGAGCCCTCGCTGGTGCCGTACTACAATCCGCTGTTTGCCGACCGGTTTAGCTGGGCGCTCGAGTTCCGCATTCGTTGCGGTTCGGTGTCCTACGTGGTTAAGGACATCGACGGCATGGCCGCCGCCTACGTGCGCGGCGGCACCTTCTCGTACGGCAAGAAACTCACATTCCTCCATACGCCCGAGGCCTTCGACGAGGTTTCGGTACGCCTGCTCGACCTTGTTGTGGCAACGGTTGTGTATCTGAGCGACATCACAAGTTCGCGTTCGGCGTCGTACGACTTTGCCCGCAGCGGCTTTGTCGCCGAGCGCCAGCTGCCGCTGTCCGAGCATGACATCGTATACATGCTGGACTTGCTGCGTGGCCGGACCATTTCCTTTGAGCCCGCCTGGTCGCGGGGAACGACGACGCATCGTTCCTACGAGGTAGCGGTTGAGTTGTCGCCGGTGGGGGAGGACGAGGCCTCGGCAAAACAGCCGCCGCTTCTCGCCGCCAAAATCGCGCCGGCGGCTGGTGGCAGCTACGATTTGCGCCCGCCGATATGTACTGCTTTGCCTCGGGCGACGTTGCCTATCTGGTCGACACGCACCGCGCGCGCCGCGCCGATGCGGCGTTTGCCCAGCATGCCGCACCGTTTCTGTCGCGTCTGCTGCCCTGTCGCACGCCGGTCCATATCGCCGCCGAGCAGGTGGGCGAATTCTGTCGCATGGCACTGCCCGTGCTGCGCGAATACACTGACCTCACCGCTCCCGCCGTGCTCGACACCGTGGCGCCCGAGCCGAGCTTTGCCATGGCAATCGGTGTCGACGAAGGGCTCGTGACCTGCAAAATTACGGTTACCTACGGCGACTGGTCGGCAGATCTCTTTAGCCTGGGTGCTCCGGGCAGCCCCTTCGAAGAGCAGCGCCCTGGTGTGCCGCCGCGCGACGAGATAGCAGAGTTTCGCGTTATGGATACGGCGGCCCTGTATTTCGACTTTTACGAGGGCGGCCTGGCGTTTGAGGAACGCGACGACGAGAGCCTGTTCCACTTGCTGACCGAGGGCCTGTCTGCTCTGTCCGAGCTGGGCGAGGTCATGCTCAGCGATCGTCTGCGTCAGATCTCGGTGCGCCCTGCGCCCAAGCTTTCGGTGCGCGCGACCGTCAAGAGTAACCTGCTCGACGTCGAACTGGGCGCGAGCGGCCTTTCGGCGGCAGACCTTGCCATCTATCTGGACTCCTACAAGCGCCACCAGACGTTTGCGCGCCTGACGTCCGGCGACATCGTACGCCTGGACGAGAGTGCCCGTGCCGCGTTTGGTCTTGCCGAGGACCTGGGCGTCGATGCGGTCGACTTGCTCGACGGCGTGTCGCTTCCCGTGTCGAGTACCCTGTTTGTCGATAGCATGCTTGCACGCACGCCCGCGCTCGAGGCCGATCGCGATGCCGCATTCCGTCGCACCGTCGAGCGCCTGGACACGCTCGGCAAGATGGACTTTACGGTGCCGGCATCTCTCAAGGCCACGCTACGTGGCTACCAGGTCGACGGCTACCAGTGGCTCGGCTCGCTCGAGCACCTGGGCCTCGGCGGCATCTTGGCCGACGATATGGGCCTGGGCAAAACGCTGCAGATGATCGCACATATCCTGGCGCGCGTGGAAGCGGGGGACGCCAAGCCCACGCTTGTGGTGTGCCCTGCGTCGCTTGTGTACAACTGGACCGCCGAGCTGGATCGTTTTGCGCCTTCGCTCGACGTGTGCGCCATCGTGGGTGCCAAGGCTCAACGCCGTGTGCAAATCGCCGGCGTGGCCGAGCATAACGTGGTCGTGACGTCGTATGACCTCATGCGCCGCGATATCGACGAGTATGCCGAGCAGGACTTTGCCCGTGTGGTGCTCGCCGAGGCCCAGTACATTAAAAACCCGCTCACGCAGGTAGCGCGCGCCGCCAAGCGCCTGTCGGCCGGTGTGCGCTTTGCCCTGACGGGCACGCCCATCGAAAACCGCCTGTCCGAGCTCTGGAGCATCTTCGACTTTTTGATGCCGGGCCTGCTTGGCACGCGCGAGTCGTTTGCTAAGCGCTTTGAGAGCCCGG
>CABRWN010000061.1 GCA_902474645.1 uncultured Collinsella sp. | reverse complement strand
CAGCCTGCGCGGCGCCCGCCTCGAGCGAGCGAGCGTTGAGCGCGTCGGCCTTACGCTCGCGAATGGAAGCATGGGCCTCCTGGCGTGCGGCACGGTCGGCGGAATCCGCCGCTGCCACGCGCACGCGCTCGCCGATAACGCCGGCATTTTCGGGCGCCGCGGTCAGCGATTCCTCAAAGGTAATGCCCTCGTCGCCAAAGGTGAGCTCCATCGACTCACGCGCGCCGCGGTCGGGGATAGCAAACACGCAGGCATAGCGCTTGCCCACGACCTCCTGGATGCGCGTCATAAAACGGTTGTCCGAGCCTGCGATGGCAGGCTGCTCAATCTTGAGCTCGGCCGTCACCGCACCGCCGGCACGGATGAGGCTCACATAGTTCAGGCGCTGCTGGGCACCAAAATCGAGCTGTTGGGCACGTACATACAGGCCATCCAGCCGGTCGACCCCCGCCTCGCTGGCACGTGCCTCGATATCCTCGTAGGCGCGCAGGCAATCGTCGAACAGCGAGCGCGGCTCGGACAGAACCACGAGCGCCTTGCCGCTCACATGCGATAGCGGGCTCACGGTCTGGCCGTACATCACCGGCAAAAAGCGGTCGAGCTCAGGCGTGACGATGCGCGCATCCACCATCTCGAGCAGCGCCGCCAACTTGCTGTCGTCCTGGCTGGCGCGGTAGAGCGCCACATGCATGTTGTGGACGGCCTCGTCGGTAAGCGCCAGCTCGCGGCACGGGAAGATCTCGATGCTGTCCTCGTTGCCGATGGTCTGCCCCGTGGAGCTCACCATGCGGCGGATACGATCGATCTCGTCGCCGAAGAACTCGATGCGCACGGGCGCTTTTTCCTGCGCGGGAAACACCTCGACGGTGTCGCCGTGCACACGGAACAGGCCGGGCGCGTCGGCGGCGCCGGCATTGGTGTAGCCCATACCCACCAAGCGCTGCGGCACCTCGTCAAAAGGAATCTCCTCGCCCACCGCAAAAGTGGTGGACTCCCAATAGCGACTCTCGACCGGCGGCACGCAGCGCAGCAGCGCGCGGGCCGAGGCAACCATGATGCAGTTGTCCCCGCGCACGATGCGCCCCAGAGCCTCGCAGCGCTGCGCCACCACGGCGTCGTCGGGCGCCTGCTCGCGCCACGGATAGTCCTTGCGCTCGGGAAAACGGCACACGTGCGCTAGGCCCACGTAGGCGGCAAGACTACGCGCGGCGCGATCGGCCGCGTCCTCGCCGCTCACAATGTAGACCGTCGGGCGCGGGCGGCGCGCAAACTGGGCGGCGGCCATAAGCGTTCGACCCGACTGAGACACGGCCAGCGTCACGTCCTCGCCAGAATCGAGCCCGGCCTCGACGGTCTGCAGCGCCTCGGCAGTGTAGAGCTGCGCGGCTATACGGTGAATGAGCATGCTGTTCCTCCGGCATTGCAACGCCAAAAGCCCGCCGAGGCAAGCTCGGCGGGTCGTTCGTCAAATTCGTTGCCTGTCATGGTAGCGCATGGAGAGGACTCCAGCTCAAGCGTACGCCCAGCCCCGCAACAAAAACGCCAGATAGAACTGGACTCGCCGGCTTCGCCAAAATCTCCCCGTCACGTCGAACGCCGCAACCACGGAAGGTGTCCCAAGAAACGGCTATTCCTCAAAAAAGCTTGCGACGTTCAAGCGACTCGTCCACTCACCTATGGTGTTGGCAAAGCCGACGCGTGTGTACACGCCCGCAAAACGGCCGCGATACAGGTACAGGCCTTCCATATTAGAAGCGGGCGCAAAACCAAGATCATCCACAAGTCCTTTGGGCGCCTCTCCTCGATGCGGCCCATCGACAAGCGTCCCGCGCAAGCAGGGCGTCTGATACTGCTGAGCATACTCCTGTACAATCGCCCCAGCGGCCGCAGCGCGAGCAAGCACCTGAGGCCATTCCCGTTCCGCGACATCCAAACCAGCGACAACGCCAACCGCATTGTAGCCGCCGCACGGCTTGACGATCCATCGGTCCTTTTCGGCAAATCTCGACAACTGGGTGCTTTCGTCCAAAATCTCGGTATAGGGCACATGCTCCCGGACAAACGACTGCTCCTCCGGGCTCAACAAGGACTGCCCGGCTCGAGACCACAGAAATGCAAATACGGTCTTAGTCGCACACGGCCACGTTCTAAAACCACCGACGATGCATGCGAGCCCTTCTTGAGCAGCCTCGATTAAGGCCGAGCGTCCGTCGCACGGCTTATCCCACAGCTCGCCGGTCACCGCGCGCCGCCAGACGCAATCAATAGGACCGGCGGCATCGCACAGCCGCCTAGCACCGCTCTCGTCTTCGCCAATCCGCAGGTCGCGCACATCCGCAAAGCGCGCCACCACACCCCGCCGCCTCATAAGGTCGACAAAATGAGCCGCATCTTCCAAGTCGATGCTTTCCGAATAGTCGACGATTGCCACCGAAGCGGGACATTTCTTTGATTGCGGTGCATAGAGCCCCTCGTCAACGCGGCCCCCGTCGTCCGATCGTGCACTATCCTCGGTGCGGCGAGGATGGGCCAGCTTCCACTCTGCATAGGTCTCAAACAATGCATCTATCCAGCTACCGCACAAATCGTACTGCCGAAAGCCGGGGTGGTCGGATGCAAACTCCTCAAAGGAAGGCGTCATTCGCACTGCCCGGCAGACCTCATCGGTTACTACCATTCCAGCACTGCCGTCGGTATTGAGCTCGCAAAACGTATACGAACCGACATCTTCGTCAAGAAAGATATCGACACGCGCAAGAGGAATCTGGCAATCATAGCCGGCATCCATAGCACACAGGTCAGCAAAAGCTGGATCCATGCGAAACCACGCACGCACAGAGGCATCGGAACAAAACGCCCGCGTCACCTTGTCCATAATGCCGTACATGCGTTCGGCGGCCTCCTTAAGAAGCGCCGTCATATCCTTATCGAATATCTTTGGCGTCAGAGCCCAGGGCGCAGGATCTCCGTGGTAGAGTGCATGGGTTTGAGACAAGTATTCGTCGCCTTTGCGACGACCAGGTAGGTCACCTTCGTGCGCGCGCACGATGCACTCAAAATAATCTTCGAACTCTCGCGTCTTCGATGTTGCCACATTACCCTCCATTGCTTGATTTTTTGCTCATGCTACGCCAGCACGCCACGACTTCGGCGCGCTTGAATAGGCTTCTAAATTAGCAACACATTTTTGCATGGGACAACGAATGATCGACGCGCACTTCCCAATCGCGTAACGTTAAACGTTAAAAGCGCCAGGCGGGCTACCAGCTTAGCGTTCTAAATCAATCATATCGAGCTCAGACGAATGCGCTAGTCGTAATTGATGCTTTGCAGAGTGAAAGAAGGAGCACCGTCGTCAGCGGTAACCTTTACCACGGCGGTCCCGGACATCATAGGTGTAGAGTCAGCCCCAATCGTCGACTTCAGTTGATCGGCAGGCAGCCCATAAACGCTCTCAGGAACATCCGAGATCAAAGGAGAAGAGATGCCGTTATAGCTCAGCGCGACATAAGCCTCAAATGTAAGGCAGTACGTGTTGTCACCCAGGTCTTCCGCGCCCGAAACGATTGCCGGAATAGGCGAGCCGGCAAAGCCGTGCATCTCGTTAAAGTACAGGTAGCCGTCCTGAACCGTAGCCCTCGTTGCCAGATTGTCAGGCAATCCGTCATCAGCGTCGATATGCATCTCGTCATCGGATAACGTTACGCCAAACAGTCGGTTCATCTCGCGCTTCATGGAATCAACGGGGACCTTGCTGGCATAGGATTTGCCGTCCACATCCCCGCCCCTTTCCACGCGATTCGTAGTGTTTTCGAGCAGGTGGTCAAAGACGAAAATCGTCATGCCCCGTTTTTCCTCTGCAGTCAGACCATCCGCCGCATCAAACGAGGCTAACCCGCCTGCCCCGTCACGCGCAAACTGTTCCTCCGTAAAGTTCGATAGGAACAGGTTTGCGGCGGCATAGGTTGCCTGGTCATTGAGGTCGACCTTTACGCTGCTGCCCGTCTGCTCGGGCTCTTCCGGCTCTTCTTGCTCTTCGGCAGGCTTCCCCTTGGCGCTTCCCTTGTCCTTGTGCTCGGCTGAACCCTCGTCGGACCCCAGTACCGTAATCTGCGATGAGTTGCCCTGCCCAAGCGGACCCAGCACGCCGGTCAGCGCCAGAGCGGCACCGCCGGCAACGAGCACGCCCACCACGCACATGCCGACAATCACCGCGCGCTTATGTGACTTCTTCTGCACGGGAGGCATCCCTGCCGCCGGCATCGATGCGGGCTCAGCAGGCGCGGCCGCCGGAGAGGCAGCGCCCATGCGCGCCCCGCAGTTCGTGCAAAAATCGGTTCCGTCGGGCATCTCGGAGCCACACTTGGTGCAAAACATATTCGGGCATCCCCTCACAACAAACGGCATCTGTCGCCATCATATTGAGCCCTCGCGGCTCAAATGTGTTGCACAACATTGACCGCAGCCTTCGGACGCCGGCAAAGCGTGCCGGACCCTACCCCGTCACGCGTATGCTGGGGCAAAGGTCTGCCAGCGGGCACTCGTCGCACTTGGGCTTACGGGCGTCGCAGATCTCGCGGCCAAAGGTGATCCACTGGTGGTTGACCGACTCCCAATACTCGTGCGGCAAGATCTTGAGCAGATCTTGCTCGGTCTTGAGCGGCTCTTTGGCATGCGTCTTGGGACTCAGCATCAGGCGGTGCGCGATGCGGTTGACGTGCGTATCCACCGCGATGCCTTCCACGATGCCGTACCCCACGTTGAGCACGATGTTTGCCGTCTTGCGCCCCACGCCCGGCAGCTTTACAAGCTCCTTCATGTCGGCCGGTACCTCGCCGCCGTAGTCGGCAACGATCATCTGCGCGGCCTCCACGGCATGCTTGGCCTTACTCTTATAAAAGCCGAGTGACTTAATGGTGTCGGCCACGTCGGCCACACTTGCCCCGGCCATGGCCTCGGGCGTTGGCCACTGGGCAAACAGTTGGGGCGTCACCTTGTTGACCTGCGCGTCGGTCGTCTGCGCCGAGAGCAGTACCGCGATGAGCAGCCTAAAGGGATTCTCGTGGTCCAAGAAGCACTCGACCGGGCCATAGCGACGGTTAAGGCGCTCGCACACCTCGATGGCGCGCTCGCGTTTGGCGGCATTGGTCTCGCGTGGCATAACGACTCCTCGGCTCGGCAGAAACAAAACTTCACGGAAACGATTGTCCCACGTACGGGGGCTTTAAGCCTCCAAAAATGCGCCAGTCTGGCGACCCCACAGGCTTGCATACTCGCCACCCGCCTCGACGAGCTGCGCATGCGTGCCGTCCTCGACGATCTCGCCATCGGCCAGTACCACAATGCGGTCGAGCGCCGCCACGGTGGACAGGCGGTGCGCCACCACAATGGAGGTACGTCCACGCATCAGGTTTTCAAGCGCCTCCTGCACCAACGCCTCGGACTCGCTGTCGAGGGCAGAGGTCGCCTCGTCGAGCACCAGAATCGGCGCGTCGGTTAGGATGGCGCGGGCGATAGCCACGCGCTGACGCTGGCCGCCCGAGAGCTTGACGCCGCGCTCGCCCACCATGGTGTCAAAGCCACGAGGCAAGCGGTCGATAAACTCCAGGGCATTGGCCAGGCGCGCGGCCTCGCGAATCTGCTCATCAGTGGCGTCGGGACGACCGTAGGCAATGTTTTCGCGAATGGAGCGATGGAACAGCAGCGCCTCCTGCGGCACGTAGGCAACCTGGCGGCGCAGGCTCTGCTGCGTGCAGCGCGAGACGTCCTGACCGTCCACGAGCACGCGGCCGCCCTGAACATCGTCTAGGCGCAGCAGCAGTTTGGTGAGCGTCGTCTTACCCGAGCCCGATTTGCCCACCAGGCCCACGCGCTGGCCCGCCGCCACATGAAGTGTCAGGTCGTCGAACACGCTCTCGCCCACCGCAGCGTCACGGTACGCAAAGCTCAGGTGCTCAAAATCAATCGCGCCCTCGGTCACTTTGAGCTCAGGGGCGCCCGGGTCGTCTGCCACCAAACGCGGCTCGTCCAGCACGCGCGTCATCTCGGCCGCATCGCCCAAAGCGCGGTTGATGCGCTGCATCATGGAACTCACGTAGTTCAGGCGCATGGTGAGGTTATAGGTGTAGGTAAAAATCATGACGAGCGAGCCAGCCGAGATGCCAAACCACGCGTTGCCGCCCGCCACGAACACACTCACCACGGCCATGGTGATGACGATAAGGCCCGAGGTCGTAAAGTTGCGCTGCATCATGGCGTGCATCGAGACCGTCTCGGCGTCGCGCGCGGCACGATCGGCGGCGTCGAACAGATCGCGTTCAAAGTCCTCGCGCCCGCAGGTCTTGACGGCCAAGATGTTCGTGACCGCGTCGGAGAGCACGCCCGAGAGCTTGTTCTGCGCGGCGGACGTCGCGGCCGAAAGCGGCATGATGCGCTTGTACATAAGCCAGACAAACGCGATGTAGACGACCATGATGCACACTAGGATCACGGTAAACGTCGGCACCACCGGGGCGAGTGCGGCCACGGTGCAGATGACCGAGGTGATGGTGGGGATGAGCGAATACACCGTCACGTCGACCAGACCCGTGTAGCCGCTCATAAAACGGCTTGTCTGGCTCACAAGCGATCCGCCAAAGCGGCTGGTATGGAATGTCATGGATTGGTTGGAGAGCGTGTCGAAGCATAGACGCGCCAGGTGATAGTTGCCTGCAATCTCGAGCTTGTAGACGGTGTAGTCCTGTAACTTGGAGAGGATCTGACCCACCAGGTTAACGAGTACGAGCGCCAGGATATAGGGGCCGAAGACCTCAAACACCTGGTCACCCGTCACGGGACCGGCTTGAACGCGGTCGACAATGAGGGCCATCACATAGGTATTGGCAAACGTCAGCAAAAAGATGTAGCCCGCCGACGAGAACACCGAGAGAAAGACAATCAGCGGCTGCGTGCGCGTGACGTCCCAAAAACGCTGTAGCGTGCGGCGCACGGTGGAGCGTTTCAGCGGACTGGTGCTTCTCTGAGACATGGACTTCCTTTCGCGTCTGATAGGGCGAAACGCCATTGTTGCACACTAAAGCGCACTTCAGGCAAGCGCGATGCGAAAAGCAGTGGGGCACCCGCGTTTACGCCGGCGCCCCACCGTCTTGTTGCAATTAGTCCTCGTCTTTTTGATCTGTGGGAAGGCCCGCGGGCGTGAGTCCCAAGATCTCATCAGCTTGGTCGGCGTCTTCCAGCGCGTCGATATCCTTGAGCTTGCGCTCCATAACGTTGGTGCGCGTGGTGATAATGCCCTCGACCGTTTTACCCGCGGTCTCGATCTGCTGCTGGGCGCGGCGCAGCGCCGCCTGATAGCGTGGCAGCTCGGCCTTGACGGCAGAGAGCACACGCAGCACGTCGTCGGTACGCTTTTGCAGCCTAAACGTCTGGTAGCTCATCTGCAGACTGTTGAGGATGGCCGCCATGGTGCTGGGGCCGGCAACGTTGACGTGATAGTCGCGGCCCAGGGTCTCGATAAGCCCGGGGCGACTGACGACCTCGGCATACAACCCCTCAAACGGCACGAACATGATGCCAAAGTTGGTGGTCGCGGGCACGCTCAGGTACTTTTCGCAGATGTCCTTTGCCTCGCGTTTCACCATGGCGTCGAGTGTCTTGCGCGCGGTGGCCACAACCTCGGCATCACCCGACTCTTGCGCGTCGAGCAGGTGCTCGTACGCGTCGCCCGGGAATTTGGAGTCGATCGGCAGCAGCACGGGATCGCCCTCGTCTACCGGCAGCTTGACGGCAAACTCAACCCGCTCCGAGGCGCCGGGCTTGGTAGCGACGTTTTCCAGATACTGGTCGGGCGTAAGGATGTCCGCCAGGATTGCACCCAGCTGCACCTCGCCCAAAATGCCACGCGCCTTGACGTTGCCCAGCACGCGCTTAAGGTCGCCCACGCCGGTGGCGATTGACTGCATGTCGCCCAAACCCTTGTACACAGCCTCGAGCTGGTCGCTCACCTGCTTAAACGATGCAGACAGGCGATCGTTGAGCGTACGGGAGAGTTTCTCGTCCACCGTCGCGCGCATCTGATCGAGCTGCACGTTGTTGTCCTTGCGGATGGCGCCCAGCTGGGCATCGACCGTCTCACGCACCTTGTCCAGGCGGTGCTCGATGCCCTCGCGGTTGGCGCCGAGCTGTTGGGCCGTCTCGCGGCGCAGGTCATCCATGCGGTCGCCGGCCTGCGAGAACTCGCGCGCAATGGTCAGGTAGCGTTGCTGCTCCACGGCGGCGTCGGTCGTCTGCTGCTGCGCGATGGCGTTTGCCGTGCGGCGGGTTTCTGCCAGCGCGACGTTGAGGGCATCGAGCGTGCTGTTGGCCTGCTCGAGCGCAGCCAGCATCTCTGCCCCGCTATCGCCGCGCTCCCGCAGCTCGGCGCGAAGGCCCTTGAGCTGCAGGGCACAAGCCACAGCAACCCCCACCGCCACCAAGGCAATCACAACAAGCGCAATATCAATAGCAGACATAGACTCCGCCCAACAAACCCAATCGATTATCAATCAAAACCGCGATTAATCTTACCCCGCCACACGCACCAGGCGCCCGGCCCCTTCTTGGGTGCCCCTCTCCTCCGCATATTCCATAATGCGGCGCGCCGTCTCCCTGCTCACCTTTGAGTCATCGCCGGCTAAGTATGCGTACACGTTTCCCTTATTCAGATTCAAATCGCGGCAGAGACCGTAGCGCGTTACGCCCGATTCCTCTAGCGCTCCCAATGTTCTTTTTCGCATCAGGGCGTTGATTCTTCTGTCCGTCACTGGCTTTTCCTTCACCGCTCTATACGCACGCCAAACGTTGGCATAACGATTAGGGAGTTTGTCCTCGGCGCATAGAGATGCCAGGCTACCCGTTTGGGCGTACAAGGACAAAACGC
Source organism: uncultured Collinsella sp. (assembly GCA_902474645.1). Taxonomy (GTDB): domain Bacteria; phylum Actinomycetota; class Coriobacteriia; order Coriobacteriales; family Coriobacteriaceae; genus Collinsella. The sequence goes on along the minus strand of CABRWN010000061.1, from coordinate 1,583 downwards.
CTCGGTAACCCTCTTCCATCCACGAACCCTCGGATAAACCCAGAACGTATTCGGCTTTTCCTTGCACCAAAGCGAGCAAAAACAGAGGCTCCGCCACGCGCGGCGCAACCGTCGTCGCCTGCTCAACCAGTTTTCTAAAACTCAGCGACTGCTGTCCGGATAGCTCTCGGCAATAGCCTTTTAAGAATCCCTCAAAGGTCAGATTCAACCGAGCACCTCCTTTTTGTATTGCCTGTATGCCCAGACCATCTCTTGATAGCTTCGCTCCGAAGGCGACGACGCCAGCGCCTCGCCCTCGTCGAATATAAGTCGTTCGAGCAGATCCCAATCAAGTCGGTCGATAAACGCTCGACTATGGAGGTCGACGATGTCGTTCGGACGATAGGCATAAAGCTTCATCACCGCCAGGTCCTCCAAAGATGGCGTAAAGTACCTAATAAAACGCGCCCGAATCTCCAAGGGGATCAAGCGATCTTCGTAATTGAATGGCATCTGGTTGCAATATGCCACCGCCATACCGTTCACCTCGGGGTATCGAGCTATGATCTCGCGGAGGCACCTGTCTGCCTCAAACACATCAATGTCATGTGTAACCGACCGATTCGTCACATCGTTTAGCATGAAGGCGCTTCCTCCCACCAATACAACGCTCGGCCTGTCGTCTCTTGGACCCATTTCCAGCTCCGCCTCTTCGTCAATGTCCAAAAGAGTCCGCTCTAAATCCTGCTTATACATAGCAAATCATATTATTATTTAAAATAATAATACTATTCAGTTGCACGACAGGACCCACAGGTTGCAAGAATTCTACTCGTGGCGATAATCCCTACACCCTAGAAGTCCTAATGTGACAAACGCTAACTCTCCCAGCCGGCGCGAACGGTTGTCACGACATCGCCTAGGCGCTGGCCCAGGGCCGCTAGATGCTGGAGCACCTCACTGGGCGAGGCGCCGTTGAGAATGCACGTGAGGGCATATGAGGCCAAGAAGATTGCCGCGAGTCCCAACGGGATCAGCACAATCATCGCTAACGTGCGCAGGCGCTGGCCCACGCGGCGGTGACGTGTGCGGCGCTTGTCGAACGCAAGCTCCTGCGCATATGAATCTTGTTGTACGGAATATGCTCCTGGGTCTACCTCGCCCACAGACGATACCGCAGGTGCGGCGTTTTGTGCAGGAGGTTGAACGGCCGCCCCTTGCATTTGCATCTCCATGAGTCGTTGCTGTTGGCGCAACATGCGCTCGGCTTGTTGCTGCGGGGTCTCAAGAAACAGGTCCATGCTGGCCTCCAAAATCGGAGCATTCGACGCTTACGACCAGCATCCCGCACCACTATGACCGCGACAACGCAATCACCGACAATAGCCACAAAGTTTCTTTTGCTCAAAAGCTGTCGAAAAGCTCAACAACTCCCCTACCAGCACTTTCTTTGAGCTTTTTTCGCCAGTAATCTTTTGCCCTTCCGCCCTTGGGCCAACCGACCAAAACCTAACCAAAAGCTTGACGAAAATTGTGAAGACAGGGACCCCAAATCAGAACCACCCTTAAAAAGGGTGGTTTGCTCTTAGGGTATAACCCACGGG